>NZ_MOMD01000086.1:0-14829 GCF_001983015.1 Frankia sp. CcI156 | reverse complement strand
GGCGGTCCGGGTTGGCGGGCGTGGTGGCGGCCGGCGGGGGGAGGTGCGGACCTTCGCCACGACGGGAGCGGGACTGACCCGGCTGGCCGGGTGGCTGTCGGAACAGCGGGTTTCTCTGGTGGGTATGGAATCCACCGGCGTGTACTGGAAGCCGGTGTATTACATGCTGGAGGATTCCTTCGAATGCTGGCTGCTGAACGCCCAGCACATGCACAATGTTCCGGGTCGGAAGACGGATGTGACCGATGCGGCGTGGATCGCGCAGCTGCTGGAACATAGTCTGGTCCGGCCGTCGTTCGTGCCCCCSAAACCGATCCGGGCGTTACGGGATCTCACCCGGCACCGGCGCACGACGATCGAGGACCGTACCCGGGCGGTGCAACGCCTGGAGAAGGTCATGCGGGACTGTGGGATCAAGCTGACGTCGGTGGCCTCGGAACTGTTGGGGAAGTCCGGTCGGGTGATGATCGAGGCGATGCTCGCCGGGGAGGAGGACCCGGAGGTGCTCGCGGATCTCGCGCGGCGCTGGCTGYGGGTGAAGATCCCGCAGTTGCGGGAGGCGTTGGCMGGCCGGCCGTTGGCGGATCACCAGAAGCTGCTGGTCCGTCAGTTGCTGGCGCAGATCGACCTGTGTGATACCGCGGTCGCGGAGCTGGACCGCAAGGTCGAGGTGATGCTGGCCCCTTTCGTGGACCTGGTGGGGCGGGTGATGACGATCCCSGGGGTGGCCCAGCGGACGGCGCAGTGTCTGATCGCCGAGGCGGGGATGGACATGGGCCGCTTCCCGACCGCGGCGCATCTGGCGTCCTGGGCGGGGATCTGTCCGGGTAACCACGCCTCCGGTGGGAAGGCCCGGTCGGGTCGTAGCCGTCAGGGGTCGACGTGGCTGCGGACCGCGCTCACCGAGGCGGCGCACGCCGCCGCCCAGACACGCGGGACACCTATCTGGCCGCGCACTACGCCCAGATCCGGGGCCGCCGTGGCGTCCAGAAAGCCGTGGGGGCGATCCGCCACGACATTCTGATCGCCTACTGGCACATCGTCCACGACGACACCGTCTACCGGGACCTCGGCCCTGAATGGATGCGGCGCCGGCACAGCACGGAAGCCCAGCAGAAACGCCTCGTCGCCCAACTCGAGAAACTCGGCCTGAAAGTAACCATCGAACCCGAACAGCCCGCCGCCTGACCACCCAGGAGGAATAGCCACAACCGAACAGCCACGCTGTGACGCCGGGCCCGACCACCCGKCGCGGTCAGCCACGCCCGCAACCGACCCAGCCCACACCGGAAATCCTCACCTCAGAGGGCGGCTGGTCGGTTTTCCGCGCTGGCGGGTGCGGTGGGCCAGGCGGCGGTGTCGTCGCGGGTGATCGGCTGGCCGGTGACCTCGAAGCGGTGTCCGTCGAGGTAGGTGATCGTGACTTCGACGGGGCGTCCGCTGGTGCCGCTGATCGAGATGCGGGTGAGGACGAGCAGCGGGGTGCCGCGGGAGACGCCGAGGTCGCGGGCCTGCTCGGGGGTAGCCGCGGCGGCGCCGACGCGGGGGTGCCAGGTGAGGGGGCCGTGGCCGAAGTCGTGTTCGAGCCGCTCGTAGATACCTCCGGGTCCGGTGGAGGCGGCTTCGAGGATGGTGCCGCGGGCGAGCGCGGCGGGAAGGTAGGAGTCGGCGATCTGGACCGGGTGGCCGTCGGGGCCGACGATCCGGTGGCGTTCCAGCACATCGCTACCGATGGGGACGTCGAGGAGGCGGGCGATGTGTGGGGGCGCGGGCAGCCAGCGGCGGGTGGGTGGCGCAGTGGGTCGCCAGTGGCCGGCGGCGGCGTTGAAGATGTAGCCGAGTTCGTTGCGGCGAACCTGTCCGCCGACGTCGACGGGTTGCGGGGGTGCGGTGGGGTCGAGGACGAGGGCGCCGGAGCGGTCGGCGATGCGGATGCGGCCTTCGAGAGCCAAGAGGCCGAGGGCTTCGGTCAGGACGCCGCGGCCCACGGAGAACTCCGCGGTCAGCTGGCTGTGGCCGGGCAGGCGGCTCCCCACCGGGTAGGGGGTGGGGTCGGCGTCGAGGCGCCGGCGTAGCTCGGCGGCGATCTCCTCATATCTGGGCATACCGGCACTCCTCGTCACTCAAACTGTACCGGTACTGTTTTCGATCTCTCGATAGGATCACTCTTCCTGTACCGGTACAGCCGACGTTACCAGCGTGTAACGCCACGACGGGTGAGGTGTTCGATGCCAGCTGATCACTACCAGGAGTCGACGTACGGCGATGCGATCGCCGACACCTACGACGACCTCTACGGCACCTTCGCCGCGGACCCCGTGCAGATCAAGGTGCTCGCCGCGTTCGCCGGGGACGGCCCGGCGGTCGAGGTCGGCTCGGGCACCGGCCGGGTCGCGCTCCCCTGGCCCGCGCGGGGGTCCCGGTCGTCGGGATCGACGCTTCCGGGGAGATGACCCGCCAACTGCACCGATCCGCCGTGGCAGAGGGGCTTGCGGTCACCGCGGTCGAAGCCGACGCGGCGACCTTCACCGTCGCCGACCCGGTCCCCCTGGTCTATGCCRTGTTCAACACGTTCTTCCTCCTCGCCGACCGCGACGTCCAATCCCGGTTCCTGGCGCAGGCCGCGAAGGCCCTCGGCGACGGCGGATCGCTGGTGCTGGAGACGTTCGTGCCCCGGCCGGGGCGGCTGCCGGACGGGGCGCATCCCGGCATGTTCCCCGCCGACTCGGCCGTGGTGGTCAAGCAGCGCAGCACCGAGCGTGTGGTGCTGTTCGCCGCCACGAACACTCCCACCGCCCGCACCTTCGACTACCACGAGATCGTGCTGGCCGACGGTGCGCCGGTCCGGATGTACCCGGGTCGGATGCTCTACCTGTGGCCCGAGGAGATCGACGCCTTGGCGGCAGCCGCGGGTCTCCGACTCGCGTACCGGTGGGGCGACTGGGACGCCACCGCCTACGACCCCAACGCCGCCCGCAAGCACGTCTCGGTGTACCGCCGCTGAACGACGGTCCCGCGCTCAGCCGCGAGCGGCGTCGCGGCGGTCGTAGGCGTGGGCTGCGAGGTCGCGGCAGACCACGGCGAAGTCGAGACCGGCGGCGTGCAGCCCCATCGGCCAGGTGCTCGTGTCGGTCATGCCGGGGGCGACGTTCACCTCCAGGAACTGCGCGACCCCGTTCCCGTCGACGATCAGGTCGGTGCGGGACAGGTCTCGCAGGCCCAGCACCCGGTGCGCCGTGAGCGCGGTCTCGGCGGCGGCGCGCAGGATCTCCTCGCTGAGGCGGGCCGGGGTGAAGAACGAGGTGGCACCCGCGGTGTACCGGGCCGCGTAGTCGTACACCCCCGCCCTCGGCTCGATCTCGACGGCCGGCAGTGCGACCGGCCCCTCCCCGGTGTCGACGACCCCGATGGCGATCTCGACCCCGGCGACGGCCTGTTCGATCAGCGCCGAGTCGTGGTAGCCGAAGCAGCTCATCAGCGCCTCAGCGAGTTCACCCGCGTCCTCGACGCGCGTTACGCCGAACGCCGACCCTCCCGCGCGGGGCTTGACCACGACGGGCAGTCCCAGGCGGGCGACGATCCGCTCGATCAGCGCGGCGGCCCCCAGATCGTGAAAGGCCTCGCGGGGCAGCGTCACCGCCGCCGGGGTCGCCACCCCCGCCGCGGYGACCGCCGCCTTCGCTGTCGCCTTGTCGAACGCCACCCGGCACGCCGGGGGCAGGGCGCCGACGTAGGGCAGGTCGTACAGATCCAGCACTTCGCGGATCGTGCCGTCCTCCCCCGAGGTCCCGTGTAGTACCGGGAACACCACGTCGGGCGGGTCGGCAGCCAGCGCGGGCAGCGTCGCGGCGTCGACATCCGCCAGCTCGGCCTCGACCCCGATGCGGGCCAGCGCGTCGCGCAGCTTCCCCCCCGAATGCAGGGAGACCTCCCGCTCGGGGGACAGCCCGCCGGCGAGGATCAGCACACGGCCCAGATCAGTCATCGTCGGATCCTTCACGGTGTCGGGCATATCAGGGACGGGAGGGGTGGGAACCGAAGGTGTCACGAAGGGCCAGCTCGTCGCGCACGACCGCGCTGAGGCGACCGACCCCCTCCCGGATACGCTCCGGGGACGGGTAGCAGTACGACAACCRCATGCTGATACCACCCGACCCGTCGGCGTAGAACCCGACCCCGGGCACATAGGCCACCCGGGCGGCGATCGCCCGCGGCAACATCGCCTTCGTGTTCACCCCGTCCGGCAGCGTCAACCACACGAAGAACCCCCCGTCCGGCCGAGTCCAGGACGCACCGGCGKGCATCGCCTCGTCCAGGGCGTCGAGCATGGCGTCGCGGCGCTCCTGGT
Source organism: Frankia sp. CcI156 (assembly GCF_001983015.1). NCBI lineage: Bacteria > Bacillati > Actinomycetota > Actinomycetes > Frankiales > Frankiaceae > Frankia > Frankia sp. CcI156. The sequence continues at coordinate 10,481 of NZ_MOMD01000086.1, read as the reverse complement.
ACATCTCCCGGAACGCCTTCACCTGCTCCGTCCACGGCTGCGTCGCCAGATACCGCTCCACCGCCAGCTGCGTGAACATCGACTGCGACAGGATCGCCGACTCCRCCGCCAACACCAGCCGCGCCGTCACCGCCGGCGGAGCCAGCGCCCACCCCACCCGCAGCCCCRGCGCCAACGTCTTCGAGAACGACCCCAGATACACCACGTCGTCCGCCGCGTCGGCGCGCATCGCCCGCACCGGCTCACCCGTGAACGACAGCAACCCGTACGGGTTGTCCTCCACCACCAGCACCCCCGCCCGGCGGCACAGCTCGATCACCTCGGACCGCCGCGGCGCCGTCAGCGTGATCCCCCCGGGATTCTGAAACGTCGGCACCGTGTACAGCAACTTCACTTGGGCACCGTCCGCGGCCAGCCGCGCCAACATCTCYGCAAGCGCGCCCGGCGACAGGCCGTCGCCATCCATCGGCACATGCACGATCCGCGCCTGATAGGCCGCGAACGTGTTGATCGCCGTCACGTAGGTCGGCCCCTCGGTGACGACCACGTCGCCCGGGTYGATGAACACGCGGGTGAGCAGATCCAGCGCCTGCTGCGACCCGGYGGTCACCACCACATTGTCAGGGTGGGCGTCGGTGATGCCCTCCATCGCCATCACGTCACAGATCCGCGCCCGCAACCCCGGATCGCCCTGCGCCGAGCCGTACTGCAGCGCCACCGCACCCCGGCTGCGCACCAGCTCCGAGACCGTCGCCGCGACCGCCTCCAACGGAAGGACGTCCACCGGGGGCATGCCGCCGGCGAGTGACACGATCTCGGGACGGGATGCCACCGCGAACAACGCCCGAACCTCGCTCGCGATCATCCCCTGAGCACGCTGGGCGTACTGATCCCGCCACCGATCGAGAGTCACGCTCCGCGACACTACCTGCCGTACCCACCTCACCGCACACCAAGCCGCGACCACCACGACGATCGCCATCCGCCCTGCCAGTCCTCGACGCCATCACGATCATCCTATCGAGGCGTCGCTACGACCGTTTGACCCCGCCCTCCACTGTCCGGTCCGTCACCCGCCGCCTGGGCGCCGGCTGGAGCGTCGACATCGACGGCGATAGGTACCTCGCGCAGCAGATCCTCGCCTTCCTGCTGTCCGATCTCGTTCGCGGTGCCGAGGCCCACCTCGGCGAGGCCGTGGGCTCGGCCGTCATCTCGGTCCCCGTGACCGCCGGCTACCCRCTGCGGCGGGCGGCGGCCGAAGCCGCGGCGATCGCCGGCCTGAGAGCCGAGCTGCTCATCAGCGGCCCCACCCTGACGGGCCTCGTCTACGCCCACGACAAGGGAGACCGGGAACAGACGATCCTGGTCTTCGATCTTGGCGGTGGCACCCTGGACGTGTCGGTGCTGGAGCTCGGGGACGGTGTGGTCGACGTGAAGTCGACGGCGGGCGACCCGGGCCTCGACGGCGGGCGACCCGGGCCTCGGCGGCGACGACTGGGACCAGCGGATCATCGATCATCTGGTCAGGACCTTCCAGGGCCGGCACGGCGTCGACCTCGGCACGGACAGGACGGCGCTGGAGCGGCTACGGGAGGCCGCCGAGAAGGCCAGGATCGAACTGTCGCAGTCCACCCAGACCTCGATCACCCTGCCCTACCTCACCACCTCGGCCGAGGGCCCGCTGCACCTGGATGTGACCCTAASGCGGGCCGAGTTCCAGCGAATGACCCAGGATCTGATCGACCGCTGTCGGATCCCGTTCCGGCAGGCCGTCAAGGACGCCGGGATCAAGGCCAGCCGAATCGACCACGTCGTGCTCATCGGCGGCTGCACCCGGATGCCGGCCGTCGTCGACCTGGTGCGCGAGCTGACCGGCGGCAAGGAGCCGAACAAGAGCGTCAACCCCGACGAGGTCGTCGCCGTCGGCGCCGCGCTGCGGGCCGGTATCAGGATGGGGGAGGTCAGGGACGTCTTTGACCTCGATGTCATTCCGCTGTCCCTGGGCGTCGAGACCGAGGGCGGCGCCATGACCACGTTGATCGAGCGCAACACCACGATCCCGACGAAGCGCTCCGACATCTTCACGACGGCCGAGGACAACCAGCCGTCCGTGCGGATCCAGGTGCTCCAGGGCGAGCACGAGATGGCGGCCCACAACAGGAAGCTCGACAGGTTCGAACTCACCGGCCTGCCCGCGGCGCGGCGCAACGTGCCGCGGATCGAGGTAACCATCGACATCGACGGCGACATGTACGTCTCGGCGAAGGACCTCGGCACCGGCCGGGAGCTGTCGGCGCAACTCGGCGCGGACACCGCGCTGTCGCGACAGGACCTCGACCGGATGACGGCGATCGCGCGCAGGCAGTTCGACCAGGACCGCCGACGCCGCGAGGAGGCCGAGACCCGCAACCAGGCCGAGTCACTGGCCCACGCGGCCGAACGACTCCTCGCCGAGCGCGGGAGCCGGTCCAGAGCCGCCGCCCGCGCCGACGTCGAACGAGGGCTCGCCACACTGCGCGCTGCCCTCGCCGGCAGCGACCCCGCCGCGATCCGCGCCGCCGCCGAGGACCTGCGAAGACGGCTCCGACGCACCGCAGGCACACCCGAACTGCTCAAACGACCCTGGCGGCGCGCCGGACGTACGGAACCTTGATCGCGGCAGTCGGCGTACTGCGCCCGAGCCGTGCGGCGTGTGCAACGCGGGTGCGGACCAAGGGCCGTCCGGACTACCTAAAGATGCTGGTGAGACGCCTGAAACTATGCCGGCACGATCGGTACCACCCCCAGGACACACATGCCTCGATCTGCGCGTCCGCCAAACCCACCCCGACTGTTGTACGTTTGTTGTACGGTGGCCTCATGAGTGTCGGGTTCCGTCCCACCGAAGAGGACCTCCGGATCGTCGAGGCCAACCGCCGTCAGGACGAGAAGACCAGCGACGTCATCCGGCGTGCCCTGCGGCTGCTGGACCGGGAGGCGTGGGAGACGCGCGCCCGCGAGGACATGCACCGGCTGCGGAACGAGGACCTGTCCGCCGAGCCCGACGCGTGGGGGTATGACACCAACGGCAATATTGTGATCACAGGTACGAACCTCGYGGTACCAGCCAGGTCCCAGGACCAGCCCTGATCCGCGGGGCGGTATACCCGGTCGACCTCGGCGACGCCAAGCGCGGGCATGAACAGCGGGGGCGTCGGCTCGGCCTCGTCCTGAGYATGGAACAGAACACGTGGTCCACGGTCACGATCGCTCCCACGTCGACCAGCGCGCAGGCATCCACCTTCAGACCAGAGGTGATCATTGCGGGACGGTCGACCAGGATCCTGATCGACCAGATCCGGACCATCGACAGCGCCTATGTCGCGGGTGAACTCGTGGACTACCTCTCCCGCGATGACATGGCCCAGGTCGAGCACACCCTCTCGCGCTACCTCGGCCTGCTTCGCTAACGCGTCGCCCGGTGCTCCCCGTAGATCAACCTCCCCTCACGACTGGACACCCACCGGGCATCTTGTGGACGTCCCCCCAGCAGCCTCCGCCTGGCGGGCCAGACTCTGTGGGACATCTGTGAGAACGGCTGCCCCATTGACCCGGTCTCGAAAAGGAGGCGAAGATCGGTGGCAGGCGTCAGGCACGTGCTGTTCGACGCGGACGGAGTCCTTCAGGAGATCCCTGGAGGTTGGTACGCGGCGATGGAGCCGTACCTGGGCGAGCGTTCGCGGGAGTTCCTCCACCGGACCTGGAAGGACGAGCTCCCGATGCTCGCGGGGCGCGGTGACTACATGCCGGTGCTCGCGGCGACCCTGGCCGAGTTCGCCGTATCGACGCCGGTCGAAGACGTGTACCGAGACGTGTGGCACCGGATCGACGTCATGGACGAATCTCTCGCGCTGGTCCGGGCCCTGCGGTTGCGCGGTTACGGTGTCCATCTCGGCACGAACCAGGAGCGGCACCGCGCCGCCTACATGCGCTCGGCGCTTGGCTACGACCGCTTGTTCAACGTCAGCTGCTACTCCTGCGACCTCGGCATCGCCAAGCCCGCCCCCGCCTTCTTCACCGAGGCCGCCCGCCGCATCGGCGTGGACCCGGCCAGCATCCTGTTCATCGACGACAACGAGAAGAACATCGCAGGCGCCCGTATCGCTGGTCTCGCCGCGGAGCAGTGGACCATCACCCAGGGCCGCCACACCCTGCTCCCCTTGCTCGCCCGACATGACGTCATCCCAGACCACACGGGTTGATTCACTCGCAGCAGGATTCCACCAGACGTCGGGCCGCTGGAACCATGTCGCCGCACAGTCCCATCGGCCGAGCCGCGCGGCATGTGCACCCCAGGGATGGACCCGGGATGCGACCCGATCACCCAAAAGATGCCGGTCAGAACCTTGATGGCGGTACAGGCACGGTCGGTACCATCCCCGGGTTGCAGATGCAAGGCCGCTTGGGCTCCGCCCTTCCGCAGGCCGCACTTTGGCTTATTTCGTCCATATGGATGAAGGGTGGCCCGGTCAGGGCCCACAAAAGCCCTGGCCGGGCCGGCGCTGGCTCAGAGCACCGTCGGCTGGTGGTGGCTGCCGTACGGACGGGTGATGATTTCCATACCATGCCCCRCCGGATCCATAAAGTACACGCCCAGGCCACCGTGGTTTCGGTTGGGGGGTGTCAAGATAACGGCTCTGCCAAGATAACGGTGTAAATCGGGTTGAGGTGGGCTACTTGCGGCCTGCGGTGAGCCGGCCGTCGAACGCGACGTCGAAGGCGTTGAGAGCGCCCTTCCAGCGGATCACCCAGCGCTTGCGGCCCTGCCCGGTGGGGTCGAGGCTCATGACCGCCAGGTAGATGCACTTCAGCGCGGCGGTCTCGTTCGGGAAGTGCCCGCGGGCCCGGACCGCGCGGCGGATCCGGGCGTTGACGCTCTCGATCGCGTTGGTCGAGCAGATCACCCGGCGGATCTCGGCGTCGAAGGCCAGGAACGGCGTGAACTCCGCCCAGGCGTTCTCCCACAACCGGACGATCGCCGGATACTTCCCGCCCCAGGCCTCGGCGAACTCCAGCCACCGCTCGGTGGCCGCGATCCTCCTGGTCGGGCTGGTGGCGGTGCTGCTGGACACCACCATCGTCAACGTCGCCACCGCGCGGCTGGCCACGGACCTGCACACCGGCGTCTCCGTGGTGCAGTGGGTGAGCACCGCGTTCCTGCTCGCCCTCGGCGTGAGCATCCCGCTGACCGCCTGGGCCGTCGGCCGCTTCGGCGGCCGGGCGGTGTGGCTGGCGGGCGTCGCGCTGTTCACGGTCGGCTCGGCGCTGGCCGGCGCGTCGTGGAACATCGGCGGCCTGATCGCCTTCCGGGTGGTCCAGGGACTCGGCGGCGGACTGATGCTGCCGGTGCAGCAGACCCTGCTGGTGCGCGCCGCCGGCCCGGCCCGGCCCGGCTGGGGCGGGTGATGGCCGCGATCAGCCTGCCCGCCGTGGTGGTCCCGATCCTGGGCCCCGTGGTCGGCGGCCTGATCCTGCAGGCGGCGAGCTGGCGCTGGATCTTCCTCATCAACGTGCCGATCGGCCTGCTCGCCTTCGTCCTGGCCTGGCGCGGGCTGGACCGCGACCAGGACCGGCAGCGCCGCCCGCTGGACGTCGCGGGCCTGGTGCTGTTCGTCCCCGGCGCGGTCGCCCTGCTCTACGCCCTGACCCGGGTCGCGCAGCTCGGCGTCCGGCCGGGGGCCTGGGTGCCGCTGGCCCTCGGCGTCCTGCTCCTGGCCGGGTTCGCGGTCTACGCGGCGCGGGTCGGCGACGCCGCGATGCTCGACGTCCGGCTGTTCCGGGTCCGGTCGTTCGCGGCCTCCTCGGCGCTGCTGTTCCTGTCCGGGCTGTCGCTGTACGGGGTGGCGTTCCTGCTACCCCTCTTCTACCAGCAGGTCCGCGGATACTCCGCGCTGACCGCGGGGCTCCTGCTGGCTCCCCAGGGCATCGGCAGCCTGGCGGCGCGCAGGTCCGTCGGCAAGCTCTCGGACCGCTACGGGCCGCGTCCGGTTGTGCTCGCCGGGGTGGTGTGCGCGCTGGTCGGGAGCCTGCCGTTCGGCTGGGCCGGCGTGCACGGCGGCCAGGTGCCGCAGATCGCCGGCCTGGTGGTGCGCGGGGCGGGGCTGTCGGCGGTGAACATCGCCGTGATGGTCGCCGCCTTCCAGGGCCTGTCCAAGGACCGGATCCCGCACGCCAGCAGCACCACCCGGATTCTGCTCCAGGTGGGCGGCTCGTTCGGGGTGGCGGTGGCCGCCGTGGTGCTTCAGCACGAGCTGGCCGGGCACCCCGGCGGCCCGGTGGCGCACGCCTCCGGGTTCGGCGCCGCGTTCCTGTGGATGACCGCGTTCACCGTGGTCGCCGTGCCGCCGGCGCTGATGCTGCCAGGTAGGCGGCGGCCGGAACCCGAGGCGGCCGCGGCCGCCCTGCCCGTGACCCCGGCGGGGTCCGAGGCGCAGAGTCGACCGGGCCCCCGGTGCCCGGCCTGGTGCCCGAGCACGTCGCCGCTCCGAAAGGCATGCACTAACCTGGGGGAGAGCCGGCCGGGCCCGTCGGCGTCGCGGCCGTCACCGAGGGATCCGCACATGGCCACTGAGACATCCCCGCCCGCTGGGATCCCACCCGCCGAAGTCCCGGCCGCCGAGCGCCCGGTCGCGCCGGCGATGCGCGCCGACGCCCGGCGCAACCGGGCCCGGGTGCTGAAGGCCGCGCAGGAGGCCTTCGCCTCCGTGGGGCTCCAGGTCGGCCTGGACGAGATCGCCCGCCGGGCCGGGGTCGGCGCCGGGACCGTCTACCGGCACTTCCCGACCAAGGAGGCCCTCTTCGACGCGGTGATCCTGGACCGCGCGCAGCGCCTGGTGGACCGCGCCGAGGAGCTGGCCGACGCCCCCGAGCCGGGCGCGGCCTTCTTCGCCTTCATCTCCGGGATGCACCGGGAGAGCGCCGCCAAGCGTGACCTCATCGACGCCGTGGCCGGGATAGGCGTCGACATTACCGCCAGCCTCACCGACGTCAACCGCGGCCTGTGGGCCGCCGTCGAGGTGCTGATGCGCCGGGCCCAGCAGGCCGGGACGGTGCGGACGGACGTGGACATCACCCTGCTCAAGGTTCTGCTGCGCGCCGTGTTCATCGCCAACGACGGCGTGGGCGGCGGGCCGAAGGAGGCCGACGGTGTGATGGCCGTGATCTGCGACGGGCTGCGAGCGCAAGCGGCCCGGTGAGACCGGTTCCGGTCTCACCGGGCCGTCGGCGGCGCCGCTGCTCAGCCGTCCGACTTCGGCTGACTCAGTCGGCTGACGCCGGGGCGAGTCTCCCCTCAGCGCCCGGCGGCTCGGCCGGGATCGGAGGTCCGGCAGCCGCCTGGACCAGCGCGCCCAGGCCGGTTTCCCCGTCCTGGTCGGCGAGCACGCGGGAAGCCGGGATGAACAGGCTGAGCACCGCGGCGGCGAGCAGCACCGCCACCCCCACCCACAGCGCCGCCACCATGCCGTGAACGAACGCGCGGGCGGCGTCGAACGGGAAAGCCCGGACCACGGTGAAGTGCGCCAGGTACACCGTCGACAGCGCCGCGATGCCGAGCGCGCCGCCGATCTCGCGGACGGTGTTGTTCGCCCCCGAGGCCTTGCCGTACTCGTGTGGCCGCACCGAGCCCAGCACCACGGCCATGGTCGGCGCGAACACCAGACCCATCCCCACCCCGGCCAGGACCAGCGCCGGGACCAGCCGGGCGTAGGACAGGCCGACCTGGGCGATAGCCGCCACCCAGGCCAGGCCCAGCCCCTGCAGGGCCAGCCCGGAGGCCATCAGCCGGTTGCCCCCCACCCGGTCGATGCAGGCCCCGGTGATCGGGGCCACCAGCATCGGCATGGCCGACCACGGCAGGGTCCGCACTCCCGCGCCCAGCGCCGAGTAGCCAAGGGAGTCCTGGAAGTACTGCGACAGGAAGAAGATCGAGCCGAACACCCCGAAGTAGAAGGCGAGCGACACCAGGTTGCTCAGCACGAACGCGGGTTGCCGATAGAAGTGCAGCGGCAGCAGCGGCGAGCGGGCCCGGCGCTCCCAGGACACGGCCGCGGTCGTCAGCACGACCGCGGCGGCCAGCGGGACCAGGACCGACGGGGAGGCCCAGCCGGCCGTGCCGACCTGGACGATGCCCCACACCGCCAGGGTCACGGCGCCGATCACCAGCGCCATGCCGGGCAGGTCCAGCCCGCTGTCCTCGCCGTGGCTCTCACGGACCCCGCGCAGGACGAACGGCACCGCGCCCACGGCCACCCGACGCTCTCCCTCGGCTGGGGCCTGTGGGCCGACACCGGCGGCGCCGGCATGACCAGCGCCATGCGGACCGCCGACGTGGCCCGCCTGGCCCGCAAAAGATGGGCGGCCCAACGATCCGAGACGCGGTGCCGCACGACATGTCGGCGATCCGGGAGATCGCCGATGAACACGAGATCCGAACCAGTTGGCCGTGGAAGGTCCGGACTTACGCGCCCTGGATTCTTCGCTGATCCTCATTCCACTGCGGTCTGATTGTGGGGGCGCCTGCCCGTTCCCAGCTGAGCGCAGGTGACGATCCTCCGGATCGTGCATCGGCGGCGACGGTATCGGCGGTGCTGCACATGTCCGGGGCCGCGGACAGTGACCGCGCCGGTGCCACCCAAACCGATTCCCAAGGGCCGGTTCACCGCGGGGTTCCTCGCTCGACTTCGCTACGAGAAGTATGTCCTGGGCCTGCCGTTGCACCGGATCGCTCGGGCGCTGGCTGCCGACGGGCTTGAGGTCGCCGAGGGCACCCTGTGCGGGGCGTTGAAGGACGTGCATGGACTGCTCGGCGGGCTCGATGAGCAGATCGTGGCGCGTAACGCCGCCGCCGGCCATGYCCACGCGGATGAGACGACGTGGCGGGTGTTCGAGCGGGTCGAGGGCAAGGACGGGACCCGCTGGTGGCTGTGGGTCTCCAAGCCATCGACGACAATCACAGCAAGGCGGTGCCGATCGTCCGCGTCCGTCATGCACAGAAGTGTGATCCGGCACCGAAGCTCGCGTGTCAACCGGGTGGTTGTCGTGAGCAGCCGCGTCCGACACCTCACCGGCCGGGGGACCTCACCTGATCATCAAGGCCGGCGATCTAGATCAACTACAGTGACCAGTTACGAGGATGTGGCGGACGCGGTCCTGGGCGTCGCTTGCCCGACCACGGGCTCGGGCTTCGCAGTGGACCATCGCAGCCTGCGGCCTGGTGGCGGGAATGCTGAAGATCCACCGCATATCGGCGAACTGCTACCGGAATCAGGGCTGGCCGGCGTGTCAACAAGGTCATGGCAGCAGTRCGACCGGCTTCGTGAGGCGGACGACGGAGAAGTGCCGGCGTTCGGCGATCGCGAGCACGGAGGCGTCAACGGCGCCGAGCGGGAAGTCGCTGTACTTCTCGACCAGCTCGACCATCCGGTCGAGGTCCTGGCGAGCAAGCGGGATCAGGCTGATCTGTCCGGTGCTGATGGAGCGCAGGAACGCGGCTTCGGCACGGGTGCCCTTCTCTCGTTCGAGCATGAAGCAGACTTCGGTCAGGACGGGATAGGGAACGAGTAGCGGCCGGGGYGTGCGCCGCATGAGCGCGACGCTGCGGGCGTGGTGCTCGTCGTCGATGTCGGCGGCGGCGATCAGCGGCCCGGTGTCCCAGACGATCACTCGGGATTGYGCCCGAGCTCCGCGCGCAGGATCTCAGCCGAACGGTCGGCGAGGTCGCCCTTGCCGCTGGCCAACGCGCCGACGAAATCCGGCAATGGCCACTCGTCTCCGCCGCCCTCGGCGGGTGCGCTCTCGCGCACGAGAGCCAGGATCGGCGCCACCTGCGATTCGGGCAGGCGGTCGATCAGACTGTGCAGCTCGTCCCGCAAGGTGCTCACCCATTGAGGATACGACCGACGCGTGGCCACCCACCGAGATCCGCCGGGACGCGAGCTGAACGGCGGATCTCAGTCCCGCGCGGCAGCCACAGTCGCAGTGTGGGYCGCGCCGACGACGTAGACCAGGTTCTGGCCGGTGAGATCTTGGCGGAACTCGGCCGAGTCTCCGTAGCCGGCGTCGGCGAGGACCGGGCAGGCACACCATCCGGTGAGTTCGGCTGGGGCTTGCCGCCGGGGACGCGGCGTCAGGCCAGGACGAGGGCGACTCGCCCTTGACGGGACGACGGGACCAGCTCGGCGCCRCCAAGGGRGCCACAGCGTCCGAACCCGCCAGACCTGCGGAACGTGTGTTCGATTCTCGCAATGATGTTGCGAGTCGGGTGCTCACTCGGCATCGCCCCTGCTCGGGAGCCTCGTAGAGACCGGGCGAACGGCGATTTCAGGACCCTGAACCAAGATCGGGCGGTTCTCAGCTTGTCGTTTAACCTTCGGGTGTCACTCTGTGTGATAGTCGCTGGTGGTTTGGGGTGGGCCGGCGTGTCGCCGTGACGTGAAGCGGCC
>NZ_MOMD01000085.1:0-15872 GCF_001983015.1 Frankia sp. CcI156 | reverse complement strand
GACTCAGGGCCGCCCACCCGAACCGCATCCTGATCCACACCCCGACACACGCCTCATGGCTGAACCAAGTGGAGATCTTCTTCTCGCTCGTCCAACGGAAGGTCGTGTCACCCTGCGACTTCGCCAGCCTCGACGTGCTCGCCGACACCCTGACAGCGTTCGTCGACCGCTACAACGTCACCGCCACACCGTTCAAGTGGAAGTACACCGCGRCCGACCTCGAACGCCACCTCGCCCGCCTCGACGAYGACACAGCACCAGCCGTCKCGGGCTCCGTCGCTCGGTTGCCCGTCCCACCACCCGACACCAATGATCACGGGAGTCGGGTGGAGTCCGAACCAAGTGCCAGAGCCCTCACACAGGCCGCCTAACAACCCCGAAGGACTTCCAGGCTCAACCACTAAGCTTGCCGTTTAACCTCCGAACGTCACGCTGTGTGATACCTGGAGGTGTTGTGGGGTGGGTGGGCGTGTCGCCGTGACGTGAAGCGGCCTTCTGTTGATCCTGGTTTCTCGCCAAAGACACCGTGATCAGGCATAAGGCCGTGGAGGACAGCTTGGCCCGTGATGTCCCCGCCGTCGAGGACCTGGAAGTGCTGTGTCGGTTCCGCCAGSAGTTCTACGACTGTCTGACCCGGCGGGCGGATGCCCTGTTCGAGCTCACCGACGCGGTGCTGTGCGCGGACGGCCCGGTTCGTGACCTGGTCGGCCTGTCGCTGACCCCGGAGCACCGCCGGGGGCACGGCGCGCTGTACGACGCGGTCAACCAGGGCCGCATCGAGATCGGCCGGCTGCGCCGCGCGCTGGCACGGGCTGCCGCTGCCGCGGGCCGCCGACGGCCGGATCATCCTGGGCGTGGACGTCAGCCCGTGGCTGCGCCCGGACGCGGCCACCAGCCCGGACCGGCTGTTCTGCCACACCTACGGCCGAGGCAAGGGCAACGCCCAGATGATCCCYGGCTGGCCCTACTCGTTCGTCGCCGCCCTCGAACCGAGCCGCACCTCGTGGACAGCGCCGCTGGACGCGGTCCGCCTCGGTCCCGGCAACGACCTCACCACGGTGACCGCCCGACAGCTCCGCGACCTGGTCGACCGGGTCGTCGCCGCCGGCCACCACCGCGGCGGCGCCCCGAACATCCTCGTCGTCCTCGACGCCGGCTACGACGTCACCCGCCTGGCCTGGCTGCTCGCCGACCTGCCCGTCGACCTCGTCAGCCGGCTGCGGTCCGACCGTGTCTTCCGCCTGCCCGTCCCGCCCCGCCCACCGGGTGTGGGGCTCCCGCAGCGGGTGTGGGGRGCTTTGGCTGCCACCCTGGCTGCCACCAAAGATCGCCGATCTAGAAAAACGCCGGCCGCCCGGGGGTCCGGGGGTCGCCCCCGGGCAGGCATAACGGCAGGTGGCGAAGCTGATCAAAGATCAGCGAGCACGGAACGGGAGCGCGTGGGGCGGGTGGACCATGTGTACCAGCATCCGAACCGTTCGATCTTGGTTGTTGGCCCTGAAATCACTGTTCGGCCGGTCGCCACACGTGCCTCGAACAGGAACGATGCTCGGTGACCGTGCCAACCAGAACATCGCCTACCGAGTAGAACAAGCGTTCCGAACACCTGGCGGTCCGGGCACTTCCGGGCCGCCAGGCGACCGTGATCGTGGTCACTGCGGCTGGTCGAGTTGGCTGGCGACGAGCGGGAACTCTGCCTTGAGAAGCACTGTCAGTTGCGGGTGTGTCAAGAAAGTGCGACAGAGCCAGCGACCGGACACTCCCCTCCGAAAGGCCGCGGACGCCTACGACCAGGCGCTCGAGAGACTCCTCAAAACAGGCAGGACTCGCAGCATGATCCGCAGCTCGTGAACCTGACTCATCCTTACCGACTTCGCCAGCCCAAGCCCTCTAGGAACGCCGCGCTATGGCGGTCCGCGGCCGGTCGCTCGGACGCTCATCCGGGCGGCAACTCGCGCCAGCTCACCACGATCGTGGACCGCCGGTGGCGGGCAGGCCTGGCTTCGGACGAACACGCTCGCGAGAATCAGGCCCTCGCGAAGAACGCGGCGATCGACCGTTAGCCGGGTCTGCCCGCCTGTCGGGACCGTGCCGCGTGCGCGCCGGTCCACCTCCATCGGTCCGGGTTACGCCTCGACGGGCTCCCTGTCCTCCGCCTCGTTCAGTTCGGCGTAGTACGGGCACTCGCTGACGCGCTCGAACGGCGCGAAGGTGTCCCAGCGACRCTCCTTGACGACCTCCTGGGCGAGCTTGTTCCGGGCGTTGAAGAAGTCCCCGCAGAGGAAGCGGACGACCCACTTGTTGCTCGCGAAGGCGTCGCCGCAGTCGTCGAGTCCGACGGACGCCAGGTAGGCGTCAGGATCCGGCTCCTCGTAGTACATGTAGATCAGCCGGGCGTACATGTCGTAGCCGGTCTTGTAGAACCGCTGGTACTCGTTCTGGAGCTCCTCGGCGCGGAGCGGCTCCCGCAGGGCGGCGTCGATGGACTCGCCGGCGCGGATGCCGGTGGAGGTGGCGAGGTAGACACCGCCGGAGAAGATCGGGTCGAAGAAGCAGCCCGCGTCGCCGGCTAGGAACCAGCCCGGCCCCGCGACCTGGTCCGAGTAGTAGCAGTAGTCGGTTTCGATCTGCACGTCGCTCACCGGATGGGCGCCCGCGACCCGCTCCCGGACGCGCCGTACCCGGGACACGTGCTCGTCGAACAGCGCGGCGGGATCGCCGGACCGCAGCACCTGTTGCGGCATGACCGCGCCGACGCTCATCGTGTCGGGCCAGATGGGAATGGCCCACAGCCATCCGTCCTCGTGGGCGCCCACCTGGATGTCGCCCTCGAAGCCGGGATTGCGCGCCTCGTCGATGCCCTTGAGGTGGCGGAAGACCGCGACCATCTTCAGTCGGTCGACCGGCTTCCGCAGCCGGAACGCCTTGGCGATCTTGCTGGCCCGCCCGCCGGCGTCGAGAACGTACTGTGCCCRCACCTCGCGAGCCGTCCCGTCGTGTTCGTAGCGCACACCGACGACCCGGTCGCCTTCTGTTATCAGGTCGTGTACCGTCGCCTCGTGGATCACCCGCGCACCGCACTCGCCCGCGAACTGAATGAGCATATTGTCCAGGTGCGCCCGCTCTACCTGGAACGTCACGTGGTGGCGACCGGGCCCCTGCGTTGTGAACGAAACGCGGACGTTCTCGTCCTCCTCTCCCTGGCAGAACTCGGCACCATGCTTGGCGACATAACCCTGCTGCTTGAGCCGGTCGAGTATTCCCAGCTTCTCGAACGCGGCGTTGACGAACGGCACCATGGACTCGCCGATGTGAAAACGGGGAAAGGTCCGCCGTTCCAACACAATCACGCTACGCCCGGCCTTCGCGAGCGTCGCTGCCGCCGCCGCACCTGCCGGCCCGGCGCCGATGACCACAACGTCGACGACTTCAGTATTCTCGGCCATGCCTCTCCCACCATTGAGCAACGAATTTTTCACATTGTCCTCCTGTGGTGATTTCAAGGTGTGTCCAGCGAGCCGCCGGGGAGCCGTAGAAGACTCGTCTCGATCTCCTCCGCCGCGTCGACGTCCTTCGCGACGATGCAGTACTCGACTACTCCCGACTGCTGGATATGCTCGCAGCCGATCAGCACTCCCGCACGCGCGTCCGGCTCGAAGAGCAGTCCGCTCGTCCTGAGCCGGGCCACCGCGTCGTCGAACGAGGAGACATGCCAGTGGTTTCGCGTCATCAACACGCATTCGGTCTGATAGTCGTGGCCGACCAGGGCGTCGGCGATCCAGTGCAGGTGTGTGGTGCCGCCGAGGCGTCCGTTCATCTCGGTCAGTAGGAGGTCTCCGTCGGGCGTCAGGATTCCATCGATATTCGCCAGGCCGACGTATCCGAGCGCACGGATGGAATCGCAGACCCGCAGCACGATGTCGTTGAACTCCGCCCGGTTCTTCTCGCTCAGCACGGCCCCCGGGATCACTACCCCGTCGAATACCGGTGCCATTCGCATCTCGCCGATATGGTGCAGCCTGCTTCCCTCGGCCGTGATTCTCACCTCCGCGCCCAGCGGCATGGAGTCGGGCACATAGTCCTCGACGATCACCTTGTGGCGGCCGTCGACCGAGTAAYGTGACCAGGCGCTGTCGAAATGCCGTCGGACGGCGTCCTGGGAATCGAGCACCCGCAGGCTGGGCGCGCCCAGCGGCTGCACGTCGGGGCGCGGCGAGATGATCTCGTTGCCGTAGCCGCCGGCGTGAAAGTCCTGCTTRACGATCACGCACCTGTTCGCCGCGACGAGATCGGCCGCGAACTCCTGCGCCTTGGCTCTGGAGGTCGCCACGATGCCTGTGGTGACCGGGAGGCCCAGACCGCCAGCCATCGCGCGGAACACGCTCTTGCTATTCACGAGGTCCGCGCCGCCGGCCTCGTAGAATCCGAACCCCGGCATCGATCTGTGCAGGCCCAGCTCCCTGATGAGATGGGCGGTCGTCGCGTCGAACACGTAGGGGCAGGCATGGTCGACGTTCCGCTTCGTGACCAGGGCGCGCAGTTCGGCGAGAAAGCCCCCGTCGAGGAGCCGGTCGCCGGTGAGAACATCCGACCCGAGACGGCCCGCGGGCGGAACCATGATCAGGACCGAGTCGACATCCAGGCCGCGCAGAGTCAGCGCGTAACGCACAAACTCGGGTCGCGGGGGCTGCGGAAGCACGAGGATGTCACCGGGCTCGGCAAGCCAGATCATCCGGAGCGAGATGTTGCCGGCCACCTGGCGGTCAGCCTCGCGAAAAGATGCGAGATCCGCKACGAGACTGTCGTTGTACGAGTTTCCGATCAGCAGCGTGCTCACTGGTTCATCCCATCGAGTTCGCCAGGTTGCGCAGGGTGTCCCGCAGTCGATCAACAAGAAGGTTCATCTCGTGAGTGGCGATGGTCAGCGGAGGCGCGACGATGACCGCCTCGGTCGCCCGGTCGACGCCGGTCGGGCGCAGCATCAGGCCGAAGTTGATCGCCGTCGCGCAGATTTCCTTCGCCTGCGAAAGTCGTGGTCCGGTCAGCACCGGAAGGGTGAATAGCAGTCCCCGCCCTCGTGGTTCTCCGAGATAGTAGACGGGCGCTGCGAGGGCCTCGAGCTCACGTTTGAGGAAGGCACCCATCTGTCTTGCTCGCTCGGGAATGTTCTGTTCCTTCGTAAACCGAAGGACGGCGTGC
Organism: Frankia sp. CcI156; assembly: GCF_001983015.1. NCBI lineage: Bacteria > Bacillati > Actinomycetota > Actinomycetes > Frankiales > Frankiaceae > Frankia > Frankia sp. CcI156. Next base: position 10,673 of record NZ_MOMD01000085.1, on the reverse strand, counting down.
GCCGTCACGGCCGACGAGGGACCGAGGGCCGTCGCGCCGGTGCACAGCTGCTGCGGCCGGACGTTCTGCCCGACCACGCAGGCCCCGATTGGAGAGCAGCCGGCGTTGAGGCCCGGCCCCATGACGATTAGGTCGGGGGTTACACCGGAACTGGAATGTCCGAACCAGTCGCCCACCTGGCCCAGACCGGTGAGGGTCTCATCGGCGACCAGCAGCGCCCCGTTGGCGTCGCATAGCTCCCGCAGGCCGCTCAGCGTCTCGTCGGACAACGCCGTCGCGCCGCTGTCGGCGCTTCCCATGGGCTCCACCAGAACGGCCGCGACGCGCCCGTGCCCGACCCGGTCGAACGCCAGCTGCCAGTCGTCGAGATCGGGACCGAGTTGGTCGGCGTTCGGCGCCGCCCGCTGTGTCCACGAGGCCGGGCTGTCGCGGCCGAGGGCCGCACTCCCGTCGTGAGCGGGCCGCCCGGCGATGCTGAACGCGACGACACCCGATCCCTGATGGCTCGGTCGCTGTGTCAGAACCATCGGCCGGTCGCTCTCGTCGTTGAGAGCGTGGTGTCGCCTTACCAGGTCCAGTGTCAGCTTGATCGCGGCAGGTCCTKAGTCAGTGTAGAGGACCTCCCGATAGCCGGCGCCAGTTAGGTTGAGAATTTCTCTCGTAAGGTCGACAATCGGTTGGCTCGCGAACTGCGTCCGGTGCGCGAAGCTCGCTAACGCCGCCTTTTTGTGCATTGCGCTGAGCATTTCTGGAATGCCGTGCCCGAGATTGTTGCAGGTCGCGCCGGAAATGCCGTCGATGTAATCCCGGCCGCGGTCGTCGAAAAGTCGCGATCCGTGCGCACGAACGATCCGAGGCTGACCACTCGCGCTCACATCCCGCGAGCGACGGTGGAAACCTGAGGTASCGACCCCCATCAGACCTCCTCCGCGTGATGGCCGAAGAGCCAGTCGTGGTCCTCGAGGGGCAGCTCGGTCACCGCGGCGTCCTGGCGCGACGCAGGCTCCTCGGCCCGCAGATGCTCCGCGTTCTGCCGGGAGCTAAGAAGGATCTCTCTCGCCCGCGGAACCCGTAGCCGTTGGTAGCGGTCGAACGCGGCCCGGTGCGAGTCAGCGGCGTCCRCCAGGCACAGGGCCAGGACCGTCGCGTCCTCAATCGCCTGGTTCGCGCCCTGAGCGAGGAACGGCAGCATCGGATGCGCGGCGTCGCCGATCAGTACGGTGCGGTCGGTCGCCCAGCATTCGATGGGCTCACGGTCATGCAGCGCCCACACGGTGACCTCGTCGAGGGCGGCCAGCACCGAGCGGACGGAGTCGTGCCAGCAGTCGTATCTGGCCCGCATCGCGGTGAGGTCGCCGCGCCGCGACCACGACTCGTGGCCGCCCTCTTCGGCCGGGACCGTCGCGGCGACACTGATCAGCTGGCCGCGTCGGACGGGATACATCACGGCGTGGCCGTCCGTGCCTTTCCAGACCCGGATCGAGTTCCCGAACGCTCCGGGCAGCCGCCGTGCGTCGACAAGCCCCCGATAGATGAGCTCGCCTGAGAAACACGGGACGTCGGCCGATATGCGTGAACGGACAACCGAACGTATCCCGTCCGCACCGATCAGCAGTCCGACTTCCTCGGTCGAGCCGTCCGCGAAGAGAAGTCGAACGGACTCGTCGTCCTCCGTCACCTCGACGCACCGCCGCCCGGTGGCGACGGGCGTCTCCAGCCTGGAGGTCAACAGCGCGTGTAGGTCGGCGCGGTGCACGGTGTAGTACGGCGCGCCGTACCTGTCCGCGCAGTCCTTCCCGAACGGTGTCCGGGCGACCACCGTTCCGTCGTCCCACTGACACATCAGTGCGGACTCGACCTCGACCGCGATCTCCCGCAGGGCATCCGCCAAGCCCAATCGGTGCAACAGCCGCACCGCGCTCGGCGCGAGCTGCACTCCCGCGCCGATCTCGCCGGACAGTTCCGCCTGCTCGAACAGGACGCTAGGTACGCCACTATCCGCCAACATCAACGCCAGGGTCACGCCTGCTATCCCGGCACCAAGAATTCCGACTCGAGGCCCACTGTTTTTCATCGCGATCCCATTCGTCGATCCATGTAAGGGCCGCCAGGACCTATTTTTCGATGCAGAACTCGTCGATCGGGTAGCCGACGTGCCGGTCTTCKACCGGCAGGTATCCGAGCACCTTTGTACCCGGTTGGAGCTCGGTGACGTTGATGACCACGCCGCCCGGCCCGAGAACCCGCACGTGCCAATCGTCCTGGACGATGAGATCTGCCACTCGGCCGGACGGGGACTTCGCGGTGATCATTCGAAGAGGTCGCGTCTCGATCTTGATCCGGCCGACGGTCACCGGCCGAGCGCGGCCGTCCGCGTCGACGGCCAGCACTCTTCCGCCCGCCTGTAGCTCGCTGAGGTAGTTGGTGCGGCCGGYCATCGACATCGTGTAGGAATGAACCGCGCCGGCGTTTACCCGAAACGGCCGTGTCGGCATGTAGGGCAGTGGATGCGTCTCGCTGCACGCAAGGATCATTCCCTTGGAGTGTGAGCCCACTAGGATTCCCTCGTTCTCGCCGAACATGCTGCAGGTGTCGACGCAGKCCCGCTCGCCCATTCCCACATGACTGGTCTCGATGACTTCCAGTTCCTCGAGCTGGAGCGAGAAGGAACCCCCGGCGGCCACGGCCTTAAGCGCGGACAACTCGCCGACAGCCTTCGGCGCCAGCATGATGCCGTCGGCGCCACGCTCCAGGCAGCCGAGCACGACGTTGGCCTCGTCCGTGTCGTGAACAACGGTGATCACGCTGCCCTGGGACTTGTGCGCCGCGGCCAGGACGATCTCCAGCGGGATCTTCGTCTCGTCGCGGAACCGGAGGACGGTCCACGCCCATTCCTGGGCGGCTGCGCAGGCGGCATCGAGCGTCTGCGCATCGGTCACCTCGAGATACCTGCCGAACTCGACGTGCGGGTAGGTAGCTGACAGCTCGTGAATCCGCTCCCGTTCGGCATCGAGGATGACGACATCAACGCCGTCCAGGTCTTCGCCCAGGGAGCCGTCCTTGGTCAGCAGAACCTTCTTGACCGTCGGCGGCAACGTGGACAGGTTGGCGGGATCRTCGGAGACGACGGCGTCGACCCTCTGGTGAATCGCCTCCTCCGCGACCGCGGTCAAGAGCGGTCCAGCGCCATGGATCTCAACCCAGTACAGTTTCATGGACATTCTCCCACCGTCCGTATCCGTCTTTTTTCAGCCGACCGCGCCGCTATGCTGCACCCTCGGCTGCTTCCTGGCAACCTCAAGCGGATCGTGCACGATCTGGGCGATTCGACGCGCCATCGCGCAGGGGTYGGGGGCCTGAAAGACATTCCGGCCGATCGCGACACCGCCGACCCCGGACCGCATCGCCGCCGCGAGTTCGGCGAGGTATTCTTCGGGTTCCATTGAGGAGCCACCCGCCACGACCGTCGGGATCGGTGAGGCGGCCACCACGTCGCGTAGCTCGTCGGTCGAGCCGAGGCGAGGAATCTTGACTATGTCCGCACCGAGGTCCGCGGCCAGYACAGCCGCGTGCATGCACAACTCCGCGTTGGGCGGGTCAGCGATCCTCGGGCCCCGCGGATACATCATGGCGAGCAGGGGAACGCCCCACCGGTCACAGGAGTCCGCCACCGCCGCCAAGTCCGCGATCTGACGGCTCTCCTGTGCCGAACCCAGGTTCACGTGGACGCTGACGGCGTCGGCCCCCAGACGAAGCGCCTCTTCGACGCTCGCCACCAGGATCTTCGCGTCGGGGTCCGGAGCGTGTCTGGTGCTGGCTGAAAGTTGCACGATCAACGACATGTGGTCGAAGCGGACGGCGTTTAGGTACCGCAGGCTTCCTTTGTGCAGTACAAYCGCGTCGACGGCGCCGCGGGAGATTCCCTCGATCAGCTCATCAAGTGAGCGACGTCGGCTGAGTGGACCGTCGGTGACGGAGTGGTCCAGCGGCACCATAAACAGACGGCCACGGTGGTGACGATACAGCCTCCGAAGCCGAACGAGCCGCGAGAACGGGTAGTTGGGCATGCCGTACCTCGTTTTTCATCGATCCGATGAGTGCGCCTCGAGCCCTCGGCCGAGCACCAGCGCGTCATGTATGGTCAGCGCCAGCCGACGCATCCCGCCCCTKGGGACCAGGATGGATATACGTCGCTCCGAGATAGCGATCCACGGACTGCGGATCCCGTGCGTCGAAAGAATCTCGGCCAGCGTTTCGATGACCGCGCCGCACAGGTTCATCCTGGTTCCGACCAGCGATAGCCGCCCCAGATCATCACGCAGTTCCACAGTGCCGCCGGCCTGGCGTGCGATATGCGCCAGGTCGATCTGCCTGGCCGGGCTGCTGGTGAATCCAAGCGTGCTTCCATGCGTCGAGTCGGCCAGCGCGAAGAGATCGGCCGGCGCGACTTTCGCCGACGCCATTCGCGCGAGCGCGGCCCAGGAGTCGAGAGGTTCGCCGCGGCCGCGCATCATGACGAGCGTGGTGTCCTCGTCCTGGGTGACCGCCGCGACGACGCCGTCAGATTCCAGCGGGTTTCCCGGCACGACCTCGACGACCGTGCCTGGATTCGTCCCGAGCGAGTTCCGGACCTGGACCGGGATTCTCCTCGTGGCGGCCAGGTCCACCGCGCGCGGATGGAGGATGCCAGCGCCGGTGTGCGCCATCTCGTGCATGAGGGGCGCCGGTACGGTGGGAAGCAGCCGTGCCCGCGGAACCAGCCTCGGGTCGGCGGTGTAGACACCGTCGACGTCGGTGTAGATCTCGCAGGTAGCGCCCAGGGCCGCTGCCAGCGCGACGGCGGTGGTATCCGAGCCGCCTCGCCCGAGGGTTCGCACGTCGCCGCTGGCGTCGACTCCCTGGAAGCCTGCGACGACGACAACCTTGCCCTCCTCGAGACTCGTTCTGAGCCGGTCCGGAGTCACCGAATGGACAGCAGCGGAGCCGAACTCTCCGCTGACCTGTATGCCGGCCTGCCCGCCGGTCATGGACACCGCGGGCTGGCCGAGCTCCCGCAGGGCGAGCGCCGTGGTCGCCGCCGACACGACCTCGCCGGTCGAGACCAGTTGGTCGGACTCCCGGCTGCGCCAGTGCCCRCCGAGCGCGCGAGCCTCGCCGAGCAGCTCGTCGGTAGTCCTGCCGCGGGCGGACACTACRACGACGACCTGCTTTCCCGCCGCCGCAGTGTCGACCACCCGTCGCGCTACGCCGCGAATCTTCTCGATCGTCGCGAGTGAGCTGCCACCGTATTTCTGTACGATAATCGCCATCTTCTCCACCTTCTGATGCTCGGCGGCCGCACAGGAATCCGGCGTGCTGGAAACAGTTCACCCCGGCGCTATGCGGCGTACATCAGCGGACGGATTTCACCCGTTCTTCGGCCAGCTGCACGATCTCTTCGCCGATCTTCGTGCGCAGATCCGACTGGAGTGAGCTGAACCCGGGGCAAGCGTTGACCTCCAGGACCATCGCCTGACCGTCGCTCTCGATGATGTCGACACCGGCCATGCTCAGCTCCATGGCCGCTGCGGCACGAAGCGCGAGGTCCACCATCTCCGGCTTCGGATCGACCATCTCGTTCCGGAGTCGCTTTACCCGCGGCGTGCAGCAGGCGCAGTACTCCTCGTCGTCCTCGGCGTGGTAGACCCACTTGTGACCGTGGTTCGGCTTCCAGCCGTCATCGCCGGTGACCTGGTTGAAGGAGACCGACGGTTGGTCCCCGATCGTCGTCACCCGCAGCACCCCGGAATGGGGGAAGTACGGCTGGCAGAGAAGGGTCCCGTACGTCTTCAGCAGGTCACCGACCTTCAGCCTTCCCTTCTCGTCGTCGCCGTCGAGGAATCGCTCGACATCGTGACCGCCGAAGCCGATCGAGGGCTTGACGACGGTCGAGCCCCATTCGGCGCAGGCCGCCTCAAAGTCGGCGATGCTGGAGCAGGACCTGGTGGGYTGGGTCGGCACTCCGACTTGCGTGAGCCGGTGGATCATCGCGAACTTGCTGACCGACCGGATGTGCGGCGTCGCGGAGTCGAGCATCACCAGGTCGGGCACGCTGGACAGCAGGTAGAGCGCCTCCGCGGTGCCGCGCCACTGATAACCGAGGTGGGCGCGTGAGACGATCACGTCGAAGGTCGACGCCGCCTCGCCGCGGATCTGAGGCACGCCGCCTCCGGAGACCGCCGCGCAGGTGATGTCGTTGATTCCGAAGAAGACGGAATCATGCCCCCGGTCATGCGCCACCTGGGTGATGATGAGCGACTCGAGCTCATCTTCATCCTCGCATTCCCACGCCAGGATGCCAATCTTCACCGTGCATCACTTCCTCACTGCCAGAATGGGTTCGAACATTTTCTAGATCCGTGCGTTCAGCTGGTCAGCGCCTGCGCGGCCGACGGGCGGCCGGCGCTCTCGCGGAATCGGAGCCGACCGGGTGACGTGGCCGGCGGCGCAGCCCAGGACCTCACCAGCGGCGCCCGCGCGTTCTCGCGAGCTGCGTGTCCACGGCGGTGACGGTCCGCGCGAGGCGTCGCACAAGCTCGGCGAGCTCGGCGTCCTCGATCGTCAGCGACGGCGCGACCAGGAGAGCCTGGGTCCAGTGGTTCACGCCAGCGGGATAGACCACCAGTCCGAACTCGCGCGCCGCCCGACAGATCGTCGCGGCGAGTGGCGCCCGGGCGTGGGCGCCGGCGGCCTKACGCACCGGCAGCCCAAGCAGGAGGCCACGGCCACGGGGCTGGTCGAGGAAACCGACCTTCCCGGTGACCTCTTCTTCAAGGCGACGACGCAGCTCCGCCCCGATTCGCTCGGCCCGCTCGGGAAGGCGCTGTTGCTCGGTCACCCGCAGGACGGCGAGCGCCACGGCCGCAGACAGGGGGTTACCGCTCATTGTGTGCCCCAGAGCGAGGTCGGAGGCCGATCTGCCCGGCAGGACGGACGCGCCGACGAGGACCGCTCCGATCGGCGTGTAGCCGCCGCTCAGCCCCTTGCCCGTGACGACCAGGTCGGGAGTGACGCCGGAGCGCTGATAGCCGAACCAGTCGCCGGTCCGCCCGAAGCCGGTCATAACCTCGTCCATCACCAGGAGCGCGCCACTCGCGCTGGTCAGTTCGCGGAGCCGCCGGAGCACGTCGTCACGCAGAACCGCCGCACCTCCCGCGGCGCCGCTCACCGGTTCCACGAGGACGGCGGCGATCCGCTCCGGCCCGATCCGGCCGAAGGCCTCCTCCCAGGCCGACGTGGCCGGCAGCGGATCTGCGGCGGGATCGTCGGACGTGACCGGGACCGTCGACACGCCCGTCGAGACCAGCGCGTCCAGGTGCTCGCGTCGCGGTGGGTGGCCCGACACGGACAAGGCGCCAGCCGTCATGCCGTGGTAACTCGGCTGCTGGGTGAGCACGATGGAACGCTCGGGACTGCCTGCCAGAGCATGGTGGAAAAGGGCTAGGCGCAGGGCAGTCTCGGTGGCTTCCGAACCGGAGTTCGTGTAGACGACCTCGCGATATCCAGGCCCACCGATCGAGAGAATCTTCTCCGTCAGCGCCAATACGCTTCTGCTCGTGAACTGGCTTCGGTGCGCGAACGTGACGAGTTCCGCCTGCTCTCGCATCGCGGCCAGAACATCGGTCGATCCGTGCCCAATATTTACACAGATCGTGCCGGAGCTGCCGTCGATAAATTCACGCCCGTCCTCGTCGTAGATGCGGCTGYCGTGCGCTTTGGCTACCACCGGAAGGTCGCTCGATAGCCGTTGACGCCCGACGGGCAGGGTCGGTGCTGACATCGTAACCGCCTTGGCTCCGTGGTCCGTTGCTCTTCGTCCCGGTCGGTCGGCGCCATTGTGTTGCATGCGACTCGACGGCCCGAATTGGAACAGTCGGCAGTTTCATGCAGCCATCAGGCTGGCGGTCCGAGGCGACCCAAGATGCCCGTGACCGKCCGATCGCCAATAGCTTCGTGATAGCGAACCGTGGAGCATCTAGGCAGACACTCAGGCTGACGCAGAGGCGGGCGTGGATCAAGCTATGTGGTGACGGGCACGCCTGAAGCCMGATCAGCCTCCTTTCCGGGTGTCCTGACCATCACATACGCCTACCATGTTGGAGACGGCATGAAGTTCTCTATCTTCCTGAATCCGCAGGTTCCCGGATCGGGCTACCTTTCTGAACAGCACGTCGGGGCGAAGCGACCAATCGGGCGGGACACCGACTCCTACCAGGCAATGCTCCACGAGCTGCGCAGCATCGCGGTACAGGCCGACCAGACCGGCTTCGACGCTCTGATGCTCAGCGAGCACCATTTTCATTCTGAGGGCCTAGAGCTCTCGGTCAACCCGCTGATGGTGCTGGCCGACCTGGCCGCGCGAACCGAACGCCTGCTGCTGGCTCCGCTGKGCATGGTGCTTCCGGCGTGGGATCCCGTCCGCGCAGCGGAGGACGTCGCCCTTCTCGACCAGTTCTGTCGCGGCCGGCTCCGGCTCGGACTGGCCCGGGGTTTCCAGAACCGATGGGTCAACGTCCTCGGCCAACGCTGGGAGGTGACGGACGCCAGCGGCGACGGCTCACACACCGACGACCGCAACTTCGAGGTGTTCGGCGAAATCCTGAAGATCATGAAGATGTGCTGGACTCAGGAGACCGTGCGATACCGGAGCGAGATTCTGGACGGCTATTCGATCCCGCAGCCCYTTGACGGCATCGCGGACTGGCCGGCCGTGGAATGGACCCGCGCGTACGGCGCTGCGGACGAGATCGACGAGCAGGGCCGCGTCCGCGCGGTCTCGGTCTGCCCGCGGCCATACCAGGACCCGTACCCGGAGCTGTGGCAGCCGTTCACGATGAGTGACCGGTCGATCGTCCGGTGCGCGCAGGAGGACATCGTCCCGTGGATCTTCACGCCCTTCCTGAACGAGCATCGGGCGAAGGCTGAGCTTTACCAGTCCGAGTGCGCCAAGTTCGGTCGGGAGTACAAGCTCGGCGAGCACACCGGCTTCCTGAAGATGATCGGGCTCGCCGACACGACCGAAGAGGCCGCCCGGGTCTTCAATCCCTCGATCCTGAACGACTTCGCGACCTTCTATGGATCGTTTGGCTTCCAGGACCCGAGCCTGATTCCGGAGGTCGGCCTGTTCGGTGCCCCGGATGACGTCAAGCGAGGCCTGGAAAAGATCTTCAACAGCACTCYGGACCTGGAGTGGATCGGGCTCTTCATGATCGGCCAGCAGGGCGGCCTGCCGCTCGACCGGGTACTGCGCAGCCTGGAGCTCTTCGCCGAGGAGATCATTCCCGAGTTCCGCGACTGACGCGGAGGACTCCCCTGCCGCCCGTGGGCTCGGCACGGACTCAGCGAGCTGGGAGTCCACGAACGGTCGACCATTCCGCGGTGACTATGCGGTCGACCGCTGGGTCGGCACCGTCCGCCGGGAATGCACCGACAGGCTGTTGATCGTCTCCGAACGGCACCTGACGTCCCGGAGCTACGTCGGGGGGACAGGCGGGTTGACCCGTCCGGCGACGAGGATGATTCGCATTCCGGCGGGCGGGGCGGCGGGTAGAAGCGCGGCGATGCTGTGGCCGGCCGGCCCGCGCACCCCTGCATCCTCGTCGAGCCCATCCACGACGAGGACGAGCCGCTCACCATAGGCGTCGCAGCGCTCGGCGGCTCTGGTGAGTAGACCGAGGAAATGGGTGTCCCGGGTGGCGTCTGTCAGCGGCGGTAAGGACACGCCGAGYAGGTCGCAGAGCTGTTCGATGACCAGGTCGGTGAAGGCGATCCGGTCGTTCTGGCTGGCGTAGCGGGCGGTGATGAAGAACGACACGACCCGCACCCCGGGTAGGGGATGTAGGACCAGCCAGGACATCAACGCCGACTTGCCCGTCCAGGCCGGTGCCCGCCACCAGGCGTAGCCGGCCCCCGGTGCTGGCGCGGTGTAGCGCGTCGGCGATGTGCGGGTCGTGGGTGCTGATGGTGGTGAGGTAGTCGAGGAGGTCCCGGCGGTTGGAGACGCTTTCGACGTCGATGCGTTCCACGACCCGTGCCCCGACGGGGAAGGTGATGGTGCTGGGTCGGGTAGTGGCGACGATGATCGTGCCGGGGGGAAGAGCTGGGGGTAGGCCGAGGGGGAGTTCGCTGCCAGGTGGAGGTGGTGCTTCGTCGAGGCCGTCGACGAGAAGCACCACCGGCTGGTCGGGTTGTGTGGCGTCGCGGGTCTTGGCGGCGTCGCAGAGCCGAAGGTAGAGCCAGCGTGGGGTGTGGGCGTCCGTGGGGAGGATGCCGTCGGGGGCGGTGTCAAGTTTCCAGGTGGCGATGAGCTGTGCGGCGAGGTTCAGCCGTGCGGTTTCGGGGGTGCGTCCTTCGGTGAGGCGGGTGAAGTGCGCCGGCCACACCCGGGTAAACGCCAGGTATGCGGCCAGCGCGGACTTTCCCATTCCAGCTTCGGCTTCGACGAGCAGATAGCCACCGCGGCGCTGCCGTATACACCGGTCGATGAAGGCGTCGATCTTGCCGATGAGGTCGGAGCGTCCCCGGAATCGGGCGACCGGATGTACGTATTCGGAAGTCCCGTTGTTGATCTTTTGGGGGGACGGCCTTCGGGGCTGGGTGTGGCCTGATGGTCGTGGTGGGTGATGTTCTGCCGG
>NZ_MOMD01000084.1:0-17727 GCF_001983015.1 Frankia sp. CcI156 | reverse complement strand
GTTCAGCGGAAGCACCTTACTCGCCAGACGAGGGCGACGCCCAAGGTTGACGCCGACCGAAGGCAGAGCCCTTCGAACTTCATTGCTTACTACTGGTGACATCACAGGTCCCCGGAGCCCGCAGGCAGCTACAGGAAGCTCTCATCTATACGCCATCGATGAGAGGGGGCGCGACGATCAGACCTAGATCCGCCAGTAGCTGGTGATGTTGGGAGTTCGTAGATCGTTGGAACGTGAGCGGGTGCCTGYYGTGCAGGAAGAATCGGGGTTACCACCACCAACCGATGACGTCCTGACGAGAGGCACCCACCGGGTGAAGAGACTACGCAGATCTGACCTTGGGGTTGTCCTTCCGCACCTGGCGGGTCTCGTTGTCGATCGGGTGGACCGGTCTGGTGATCGGCTGCGGTTACGGGCTCGTGTTCGAGGAGCTGCTGCTGCGTGCCCCGGGTGCGGAGTGCTCTCGGAGCGGGTCCACGGGCGGTATCGCCGCCGGTTGGTCGACGCGGCGATCGCGGGTGCTCACGTCGAGATCGACCTGCTGATCCGGCGGTTCCGCTGCCTGGCGGTGAGCTGTCCACGGGTGACGTTCGCGGAGCAGGTCGTGGGCCTGACACATCCGCATGCCCGGTTCACCCCGCTCGCCGACCGGTTGATCGAAGCGATCGGGTTGGCGTTGGCGGGCAGAGCCGGRGCACGCCTGGCCGGCAGGATGGGGCTTCCGGCTGGTCGGAACACGCTGCTGCGCCGGGTCCGGRCACTGCCCGACCCGCAGGTCGGGGCGGTGACGGTCCTCGGGGTGGACGACTTCGCGTTGCGCCGGGGTCGGGTTTACGGGACGGTCCTGGTCGATCTCGACAGCCGCTGGCCGGTGGACCTGCTGCCTGACCGGGAAGCGGCGACGTTCGCCGGCTGGCTGGGCATCCCGGTGCGCGGGTGATCTGCCGGGACCGGGCCGGTGCCTACGCCGATGGCGCCCGTACCAGCGCTCCGGACGCGGTGCAGGTGGCGGACCGCTTCCACCTGTGGAGCAACCTCGCCGGATATGTCGAGACGACGGTGGCCYGGCACCGTTCCTGCCTGGCGGAACCGCCGTCCACCGAGCAGGCTGTGGACGGCCCGCGGGCGGACCTCGACGGCGCGGTGGCCGCGGCGCGGGACGCGCAGTTCGAGCAGCGGGCGTTCGTGCGACATGCCCGTGAGCGGTACGCCGCCGTCCAGGAGCTCAAGGCCGCGGGCGTGGGCATCAAACCGATCGCCGCCCGACTCGGTCTGGCCCGAGGAACGGTCCGTAAGTACTACCGCGCGACCAGCGTTGACGACGTTCTGGCGAAGGCCCGCGACGAGCGCGGCTCGATTCTGCGGCCGTGGGAGCCTTACCTCACCGGGCGGGTCAACGCCGGGATCACCAACGGCAGCCAGCTGTTCGGGGAGATCCGAGCCCAGGGCTACCCCGGGAGCAGAGCCGTCGTTCTGGCCTACCTGCGCCCACTACGCGCCGGCGGTGGCACCGCCGCACCCGCGGCACGGTAGGCTCCCAAGGTCCGCACCGTGACCCGGTGGATCCTCACCCACCCCGAGCACCTCAACGAGGACGAGACTCTGGCGTCGAAGACGATTCTCACGCGCTGCCCGGACCTCCAGCAGACCGCCGACCGCGTCACGGCGTTCGCGCAGATGCTCACCGGTCGTCACGGGGACCGGCTCAATGGTTGGGTCGACGCCGACGACCTGTCCGAACTGCACCGTTTCACCCGCGGTCTCCTGCGTGACCACGACGCCGTCCTCAACGGGCTTACCCTGCCGCACAGTTCCGGTCAGGTCGAAGGAGCCGTGAACCGCATCAAAATGATCAAGAGGCAGATGTACGGCCGCGCGAGCTTCGACCTCCTCCGCAAACGAGTCCTCCTCGCGACCTGACAGCGCCCGGGTCTACTTCGATCACAAGATCAGGGACAGATCCCGTTTTCGGAGACCGTTGACATCGGCGTTGGTGATCTTCCAAATCTCCGGCCTTCCGAGCCTGGGTCGGATGTCGATCCGGTCCATGTCGAAGGATTTGCCGTTGATGAGTTGCTGACCCGTGGCAGGGTGGAATTTATGCTGATGCTCCGTTGACGGCCCGCAGGCCATGTGATCGGGACGGCGGGTTGCGCAGCTTCACAGCCTCGTCAAAGCCGCCAGCCATGCCTGGGCGGCCCCCGGATTGAATGTCACGGCGATGCGCGAAGGAGCGAGTAGGTCGATGCGCCAGCCACCGGYGAAGCTCTCCCGCAACTCCCGCTCCGAGACCCGGTGCGGACCCCAGGTGCCTTGCTGCCGGTCGCTGAAGCACATCAGGAAGCAGCRTCCACCCGGACGCAGGGCCGCGCCGAGAGAGGCCACCAGCGCCACACGGTCCTGCGGTGCGAAGCAATGGAACAGCCCGCAGTCGAGCAGCGTGTCGAACTGCTCGCCGAGGCCTTCGAGCTCGAGGACGTCCTGGACCAGGAACCGAGCCTCCAAGCCGCGTTCTGCCGCCTTCTGCCGCGCCAGCGCGATACCGCTGGGAGCGGCGTCCACACCCGTGGTGTCCAGCCCGAGCTCGGCCGTCATGAGGGCGTTATCGCCACTGCCGCAGCCGACATCCAGCACCCGGCCCGTGAAGGCTCCTCGATGGGCGAGTTCCACGAACACGGGCTGAGGCCGCCCGATCTCCCAGCCGGCTCCCGGGGCTCCGGCATAGTGGGCCTCGAAGACATCGACACCGCTGTCCGGGCGTGTGCGCGCCGTGCCGGGCTCCTGTGTGGCTGACATCTCGGCTCCTGTCMGCTGCTGTCTCGTCCGCTACTTCACTCGGTGCGCCGCGGGAGCAGCCAGAGCCTTCTGATCCATGTCACGCACATCGTGACTCTTGTCAGGGCTGGGCGATGACGCGTTGTCGCAGGCCCTGGGGATCCGCAGGATCGTCGGTAGGTGGCTCGGAGGTCGGAGTTCCGGCTGGAGGCCGCAGCCGTTCGAGCCGGTCGGTGACGACCGCGCAGCCCTACAAGTCCGAACAGGTGTCGCAGCGTGACTGTCAAGACAGCAGAACCCAAGGTCCCGCCGTCGGACGACACGGTGACCGGTCTACGCCTCTTCACCCGCGGAACGGTCAACCCGCGATGGCTGGTGCGGACGGTCGTGCCGGCTGCACGAGAGCTGCGGGAGACCCACGGTGCCTCAATGGTCTATCTCCGACGCGGCTGGCTACACGGCCCGCATGTCGACCTCGTGGCGCGCGTGGACCAGGGCGGCAGCCCCCCGCCGTGGGACGAAATGGCCCACCGTCTCGATGCCGGCCCGCTCGACCCGTCAAGCGCGATCAGCGAGGAAACCTACCTGGAAAAGGCACGTGAGTTCGGCCGCCTGGAGCGGGTCCCCCCTCCCTACCTGCCGATGCGAGCGCACGGCACGGTCGAACGGCTCGGCCCAAGCGACACCGCGCGCTGGCCCGTGGCCCTCAACGCGCTCCGCGAGGTCGCCCTCGGCCGCCTGGACCTCCCCCTGATCGACACACTGGAGGACGTCGCCGAGCATGGGGCGCAGGCCGAAACCCGCGTACTGGAAGCCTTCGTGGCCCTCGCCGATGCGCACCACGCCGGCGTCGCCTACGGTGTGTTCTCGCTGCGCTCRCACGTGGAGGCTTTCCTGAGCTGGGCATCGGCCCGCAAGGATCCGCGTCCCGCCTTCCGGGCCAGGCTGGCGTCGGACGCGCCGCGGCTGCGCTCGCTGGTCGAGTCCGCCCTCAAAGGCGACATGAATCGCCACTACACCGCCTGGCAGACGGCGTTCGCCTACACGATGGGCGTCTTCKATCACGCCGTGCTCACCGGAGCACTGACCCTGGACGGGCTTGAYGAACTCGACGGCGGCTTCGACCCCGCCACCATGGGCCCACCGGGACGGCCGTCGATGGCTGATACCGGGCCCAGCGACTTCCACCGGGTCATGAACGACTCAGGTGTGATCGCCGAGCCGCCGCAGTGGTTCGCCTCGTACCGCCTGCTCGTGAATCTCTTCTACCAGCAGCTGCCCCTGCTGAGCGTCTCCCCGCTGCACCGCTACTACGTCTGCTACGCCGTCGCCGAGACGGTCGACGAGGTGCTGGGGGAGTCCTGGCAGGAGCGGTTGGAGCGGAGGGCCAGCCGGGCATGACCGTACAGCAGGCGGAGTCGACCGCCACGTCCCCTGCCACACCCGCRGCAGGAGCCCTCGAGCCCCTGTGGGTGCTGCGCGTCAACCTGCTGCGCCGCACCCGGCTGAGYGACCCCGCGCTGGCCGCAGTGCTTGGTGACCTCCTTACCGCCGAAGCGACACTCGCGGCAGCGGCGCAGAAGTGCTCCGACGAGCTGCACGAGCTGATTGGCGCCACTACCGACCGCGAGGCACGCGGCCGGCTCATCGCATTGCGCCGAGACGTTCACAACGACCGCCGGCCGCGTAGCGGCACGGCCGTTACGCCAGCGGTGGACCAGTGGGCGGCGGCGCGGGACCGGCGCGACGCACTGCGGGCACGGATCGCGGACACCTATCCACAGGCCATCGCCCGGGAGCGGGAGGGGCTGGGTGCCCTGCTCGCCGACGACGACCTGCGCCGCGCACTGGCCCTGGTGGCGCCCGAGGTGTCGGACGGCGCCGATCGGTATCGCGCCGCACTGGCGGATTCACGTCCGCTGCCCGCGCGACTGCGCAAGTCGGAGCGTGGTCTGGTGCAGTACGTCACCCGGGCCATGATTCGCACCAGCCCGCTCTCCCGCTTTACCGCCGTAGGCGTGGCGGTGCCCGATGACCGGGGTCGGGCCCCCGACGAGATCCGCTTCGCGAGCGCCGTCCCCTTCATGGGGCTGGACCGGGTGATGCTCGGGTATGTTGCTGCCGGGCTGACCGCCCCGAGGGACGGCGTCGGGCTGGACCACTGGGTCCAGCTCCCACCGACGGCCGAGGTCGACGAGTCCTCCGCCCGGCTGTACTTCATGCGCCCCACGGCGAAGGGCATCCAGCGGCTGTCCACACCGGTGACAGGCCTTGCGCAGTCGGTCCTGGAAGCCACGGCCATGGGCCCCCGCCGTGTCGGCGCCATCGCCGGCCACATCGCAGAGCGGACGGAAGTCCACTACGACCAGGCGGTGCGAGCCATAGCACAGGCCGTGGGCGCGGGTATCCTGTGCACGTGCGACGGGCCGGAGGACGGGGACGCGCCCTACTCAGCGCTTCTCCACCGGCCCGACAGCCCGGTCGTCCGTCTTGACGATGTGGCCCGGCGGTTGAAAGTCATCGCCGACGCCCCGCCGGAGGACCGCGTGGCCGAACTGAGYCGACTGAGGAGCGCGCTGGCGGACGTCAGCCGTCATGCGGGTCGACCCGCGCAGATCCTCGTCGAGGAGGACTACGTCCTGCCGCCCCGGACAGTGGCCACCGTTGCCTGGCGCGACCGGCTCAATGACCTTGCCGCCGGCGTCGAACTGCTGTCAGTCTTCGACCGGCTCCACGATGTCCGTGCCCTGTTGTCCGCCGTGTTCGTGGAACGGTTCGGCCGCGGAGCCGTCGTTCCTCTGGCGGAGCACGCGGCGTACCTGGTCGCCGAGGTCTACCGGCACAACGGAGCCGTCGACGGCAAGGTACCCCCTGGTATCGGCCCGGCCGACGGCTCGCTCGACGAACTCCAGGTTCTGCGTCGACACGTCCTGGACAAGCTCTACGCTGACATCTCCCGAAGCGATACCGAGGAGGTGGTCTGGAGCCCCGGGCACGTGCGTGCACTGGCCACCGGACTGCCCGCACGGTTCCGTGCCGCACCACTGGCGCACAGCGTGCTCGTGCAATCCTGGAACGGGCACTTGGTGTTCAACGACGCATACGCCGGGCACGGCATGCTCTATGGCCGGTTCCTCGGCCCGGACCGGGACCTGGGCGGTGCCGCACTGCCCCATCTTGCCGAGCGGCTGCGACGGCAGTACGGCACGGACGGCCACCGGCTCGTTGAGGACCTCGGTCTGCACCGTCTCAACGTCAACGCCCACGCACCCGTCCTGTCCGACGGCCTGGTCCCGGACGACTGGTTCACCTTCCGGCTCGCCCATGACCCGGACACCGACGGTCTCACCGTGCTCGACGCGGAAGAACGGCCCACCCGTGTCCTCACCCTCGGCGCCGGGCACCCCGAACTGTTCCCGCCACCCGTACGGGTGGCTACCTGGCTCGTCAGCGGTGGACGGCTGATGGAGGACCTAATCGGTGGCTGGCACTCGACGACCGGATGGGACGGCGACTCGAGCCGGCCCTGTCCCCGGCTGCGCGTCGGTTCCGCCGTACTCTCCCGGCGCCGGTGGTACGGCGGCCGGGAAATGGCTGATGCCGTCGCGGCCGGGCCCGCCGAACATGACCGCCTGCTGGCCCTCACCAAGTGGCGTGCCCGCCACTGCATTCCGGCGGAGATCGTCCTGAAGACCCCCCTGGACGACGGCTACCGCCGCGAGGCCATCGCCTCGGGCGAGGACGCCCAGGCCCACCGGCAACGGCAGAAGCCGCAGTACGTGGACTTGCAGAGCGCCCTGAGCGTGCGGGTGCTGCCCAGGCTCATGGAACGGCGCAGCCCCGGATACCTGGAGGAGGCCCTGCCGGGCGTCGGGGACGGCCCGCACGCCGCCGAGTGGGTCATCGAGATCGGGCGCCCAGCGGGCGGAACGTTCCAGTACGGAGGAATGCCGGAATGAAGATAAAGTCGCGTACCTACCTGCATTACGCACCGGTCCCCGGCGGCGTGTACTTCAGTGGCCCGACAAGCCAGTTCGTCATGCGCGGGCCGGAGTTACTGTTCACCATCGCCGACCTCTGCGTTCCGCTGTTGGAGGAGGGCACAACCGAGGACGATCTCGTGCGTGCCCTGGGCACCGAGAAGGCCCGACCGGCGGTACGCAAGGTAGTCGACGGGTTGCTCAGCCACGACATGCTCCTGGACAYCGCAGGGTTCACTGTGGCTGAAACCGGTATCGCCGAACGGGATCGCTTCCCCGAGGCGCTCGCCCACCTGGAGGCGTTTACTGACGATCCCTACGCGGCCTTCGCCGCCCTGCGGACCGCACATGTGGTGCTCTATGGCCCGGCGGCCGTGGTGTCCCCAGCCGCCCGGGGACTGGCCCGGGCAGGCGCCGGGCACCTGGCTTTGGCTACTCCCGATGGGGACCTCGACCCCGTGCGGGCGGTGGGGGAGCGCCTGGGAGCGCGGCTCCTCAGTGACCAGGAAGAACTCAAAGAAGCACTTGCCGAAGCCGACGCGGTGCTCTGGTGTCCCGGGGAAGACGGCGAGCCCGCCCCCCGGGTCTCCCTGCGGCCGGCCGGATGGCTGGTACCGGTGAGCCTGGGCGAGGCCACGGTCGTCGGACCAGTTCTCGACGCGACGGCAGCATCCGGGCAGTGGCCCGCGTCGGCGGAAAGAGCGCTGTCGTGGGCCCACAGGCACTCCGGCGGACCAGTCGCCCGGCCGGGGGCGGACAGGCTCGCGGGAGCGCTCGCTGGTCAGCTGTTGTTTGATGCCCTCACTAATTGTGCCGCTTCCGCCGAAGCGCATGTCGTCCATGGCGACGACCTAGCCGCCGACCGCGTCACCGAGCCCGGCGCACCGGCCACCCCGCTTCCCCTGGGCACGGTGGAACTGCTGGAGCGCATGCCCTACCCGTGCGGCAGGGCACCCGAGGCCGGCACATYCGCCGAAGCCCTCGGGCACGCCTTGGTCACCGCCTTCGGCCCGCACCGGCGCGAGCCGGAGAATCCGATCAACGACCACCGCGGCTATGCGTCCGTGCGCAGCAAGTTCCCCGTGCACGCCTTCGTAGCCGACCGCGAACGACGGCAGGTCCTGGATGTCCACCGCAACGCGCTGGTGGACCTCGCCGGCGCCAACCCCCCGCAGGACCCCTCGGCCGACGGCTGCGAGATCCTTCTGATCGGGCGGTACACGCGGCTGCCCGCGAGCTACCGGTGGTTCCGCGGCGCGCTGGTCCACCTGGAGATGGGCATCGCACTGCGGTCCCTGTGCCTGGCGTTGGAGTTGTTCGGCCTGTCCGGCCGGCTCCGGCTGCCGAACAGCGGCCAGGGGCGGCTGCGCGAGTTCGGCCTGCGCCCTGCCTGGGAGTGGACGCTGCYGCTGACCGTCGAACTGGCCGAACGACCGGCACCGGTGCAGACCACCGGGCGGGGCGCCGATACCGTTCCCGACCCCGTGCTCGCCGACGTCCTCGCCATGAACCGGGCCCAGACCTTCACCGAAGCGCCRGCCACCCTGGGACCCGCGGCGCCCAGCCAGGATGACGTGACCGCGGCAGCGGAGCGGTCCTGGGCCGAACTGCTGTGGTCACGCACGTCCGGACGTATGCCCCGAGGCCTGTATGGCATGAACGGTCGGCGGCGGGTACTCCCGGCTGCCGTGCTCCAGGACGCGGTGCGCTGRCTGGGCGTGCCCCCGCCCGGAGACGTCCTGCGGGGCGTGTCCAACGCGATCAGAACGACCGTCGTGATCCAGGGCATCGAGGGCCACCGCGACGGGGTGTACGAGGTCGCGGACGGCCACACCGTGCTGAAAGCGGCGGACACGACGGCTGCGGCCCGTCTCGAAGAGGTCTACGGCTACACTCTGGCACCGGGCAACGGTTGCGACGTTCGGCACGCCTCGATGATCTGGTTTCTCACGGTCGACCCCCGAGTCGTGGTCGACCGCTACGGTCCGGGCGGCTGGACCACGATCCAGTACGTGTGCGGCTGGGCGGCCCACGGACTGACGCTCGCGGCAGCCGGGTCGGGCCTGTACGCCAGGCCCGTACGGGCCTTTTATGAGGCAGCGGCACGGCGCGTCCTGGGTCTCGGTTCCGAGGAGATGGTCGTGCTGGCGGTGATCGGCGGAACTCCCGGATACCGGGGCCTGATGCTCGACCTGCGAAGCTGAGGGAGACACACGTGAACCGTACGATCGCTCCCGGCAGCCCTGTCCGAGCCGGAGACGTCCCGACAACCTGGCGGTCGTGGCATCTGCACCTGGGGTCCGTGGCCGGATCCCTTCATGACCGCGTACTCGGCGAGGTGATCGGCCCCACCGTCGACGACGTACCTGGCAAACCGTGGTTCTTCATCCGCTACTGRCAGGCTGGTCCACATCTCCGGTTCAGAGTCGGCGACTTGGACGACGACGAGGCGCAACAGGTCGAACAGTCCCTGCGGGAGCGGCTCGCGCGTGCCGGGACGCTGCGCGATGGCGAGGAGCCTCTCGACGCGGAGAGCCACCGGACCGCCGCTCGGCGTCTGGCTGCCACCGGCGGCGAGGCTGAGGACACGGCTGGGGGGCCGCTGCCGCCGGGAGTCCACCGCGCGGTGTTCGTGCCCGAGACCGAGCGGTACGGCGGGGCAGCGCTGATGCCTGGTGCGGAACGGCTCTTCCAGGTCTCCAGCGAGCTGGTCAGAACACATCTGCCGAGCCTGCCAGGCACCCGGGAGCGGTCGGCCGTCGCACTCCGGGCCACGGTGTCGGCGGGCGCTGCGCTGGGCGGACGTGGCGAGCAGGCCGACTACTACCACCAGGCGCTGCACGCCTGGCGCGGCATGGTGGCGGCCGGATTCGGCTACTCCGAGCAGCAGTTGGATCGACTCACCGGTGCGGACCGCCCGGCGCTGTCCACGGCGGGGGCATCGCGACGCGGGAGCATCGACCCCGAGCGCCACGGTGCTTTCGCCCTGTGGCACCGCCTCCTGACCGAACTCGCCGACACGGTACGCGCAACCGGCACGACCCACCCGGGCCGCATCGTGCTCTCCCACGTCCACATGTTCCACAACCGTCTCGGCCTGAGTCTGGTCGACGAACTGCAGACGTACGCGCGGCTCGTCCGGCTCTTCCCCCTGGACGCTCCCGTCGGCGGCCCGTCCGGCACGCCTGCCGCCCCCGACCCGCATCGCAGCGCACACGAGGGGTGATCATGGTCAACCAGCCGCTGRCTGTGCCAGCGCGGACCCCCGCGCCGCAGGCCGCCGAGGTGGTCGCTCGGGCCGTTGGCGTCACCCGGTGMTACGGCGGCACGACGGCCCTCGACGGCCTCGACCTCGAGGTGCGGGCCGGCGAGCTGGTGGGCCTTCTGGGGCCCAACGGAGCGGGCAAGTCCACCCTGATCCACGTCCTCACCGGTCTGCGTCGCCCGAACCGGGGTCGTTGTGAACTGTTCGGGCGGGATCCTCGGACCCCGGCGGGCCGGCGGTACATCGGAGTCACCCCGCAGGAGACCGGACTGCCCGAGACACTGCGCGCGCGCGAGGTGGTCGACTTTGTCGCGGCCCACTACCCGGCTCCGGAGGACCGCGATGCGCTGCTCGACCGCTTCGGGCTGACCGATCTGGCGCRCCGTCAGACCGGTGGTCTCTCCGGCGGTCAGAAGCGCCGACTGGCCGTGGCCCTCGCCTTCGTCGGCCGGCCCCGCCTCGTCTTCCTCGACGAACCGACGACCGGCCTCGACGTGGAGGCCCGCCGGGTGCTGTGGGACCACATCCGCGCGTTCCACCAGGAAGGCGGCACGGTGGTGCTGACCAGTCACTACCTCGACGAGGTGGAGGCGCTCGCAGAACGGATCGTGGTCGTCTCCGGCGGGCGGGTGCTCGCCGACGGCTCCGTCACCGCGATCCGCGGGATGGTCGACGTCCAGCGCGTCAGCCTGGTGACCGCTTCGTTGCCGTCGCTTCCGGGCGTCATCAAGGTCGAGGAGATCGACGGACGCACCCACGTGCTGACCAGGGACGCTGACCAGTTCGTACGCGACCTGGTGGGCAGCGGCGCGCCCTTTTCGGGGCTGGAGATCCGGCCGACGACGCTCGAGGAGGCCTTCATGGCCATCTCGTCCGCCTGACGCCCCCGGCACCGCCGCGCCGTCCACCGTACGCGGAAGGAAAAGACTCCGTGTCCATGACCCTCCTGCATGCCCGTTACCAGATCCTTCAGACCATCCGCATCCCCATCGCGGTGATCGGCTCCGCGTTCTTCCCTGCGGCCTCGATGCTCTTCTTCGTGGTTCCGGCGACCGGCGACGACCCGGCAGGTGCGACCTACGCGACCGCTTCGATGGTCGTCTTTGCCGTCATGATCAGCAATCTCTTCGGGCACGGCGTCGGCGTTGCCGAGGACCGCGCCCAGCCCTGGGACCCTTACACCCGGACTCTTCCCGTCGGCCCGTGGCCGAAGTTCGGGGGCAGAMTGATCTCCGGCCTGGTGATGATGCTGGTCTCTCTTGCCCCGGTGGTCGTCATCGCTGCCGTGGCCACGCCGGCCCGCATCTCGGCGGTCGGGTTCGCCGCGGCTGTGGGTGTCGTCGTCCTGGTCTCGCTGCCCTTCAGCCTGATGGGACTGGCCATCGGCTACCTGCTGCCTACCAAAGCGGCCCTCGCCGTAGTGCAGGTCGTCTTCTTCCCAATCGCCTTCGCCGGAGGCCTGCTCTCCGCCCCCGGCAAGGCTCCCGGCTTCATCGAGACCATCGCTCCGTACGTGCCGAGCCGTGGCGCGGTCGAACTCATGTGGGCGGCCGTCGGCGACTTCAGGCCGAGTACCACATCCCTCATCGTGTTCGTCCTGTGGTCGGTGGTCCTCGCGGCCCTCGCGGTCTTCGCGTATCGCAGGGACGAGGGCAGGCGGTTCCGCTGACCGGGCAGATCGAGGGGCGTCCACCCAAAGGCGGACGCCCCTTCGCGTACCGGATCCAACCAGCCGCCGTCAGAGGGCGCCGGCGTGCGGGACTCGGACACGCTCCAGCAGTTCACGGACGACCTCCGAGGTCTCCGCTCGGTCACTGCCGACGCCGAACACCTGGAAGTCGGGGCGGATCAGCGCGGCCCGCGCGCCCATGCCGTCCAGCCAGGCTCGCAGGAATCCTCCGGCGTCGGCGACGGACTCCCACTCCTTGCTGACGGTTGGGGCCGCGCCCGCCGGCAGGACCTGTACCAGGCGGACACTCCGGTCCCGAAGTCGCTCGGCCAGCCCCGCCTCCAGCAGTGCCTCCGGCACGCCGAGGGCCAGCAGGACGAAGTCCTGGCCCAGGATTTCCATGCGCGGCTCCGGAGAGCCGACAGCGCCCAGCCGCACCTCGGGGACACGTCGTCCGGTGCCTCGCCCCGGAGCGCCGTCGGACAGGTGGTGCGCGAACCGTCCGTCCATAGCCTGGCCTGGCACAGCGTCGGTGCCGTGTCCCGACGTCGACTTCCCGGATGTCGCCGGCGTCGCGCGGGCCAGCAGTGCGCGGTCCCGTTCGGCGGCCGCCGCCGGATCGGTCACGCAGATGATCCGGCCCAGCTGGGTGGACATCTCGACGGTCTGCCGGGCCTGCGGCGCGCGCTCCGCCTCGTAACTGTCCATCAGGTTCTCGTCCGCGCAGCCCGCCAGGATCAGGTCGAGTTTCCATGCGAGATTGGCCGCGTCACCGATGCCCGAGCACATGCCCTGCCCTGCGAACGGCGGCATCTGGTGGGCGGCGTCGCCGGCGAGCAGGACGCGCCCGCGACGCCAGCGGTTCGCGACACGCGCCGCAAACGTGTACACGGCATGCCGCACGAGCGTGGCGTTGGCAGGCGTGACACCGAAGAGGGACAGCAGGTCCCACGCCTTCGCCACCCCGGCGAACTCCTCGGCGGACTCGCCGGCCAGCCGCATGAACTCCCAGCGCCTGCGGCCAGGGCCCGCCGAGACGGCGACGCGCGGCCGGGCTGGATCGGCGTACTGGACGTTGCACGCGGGGAACTCCTCCGGATGGTGCGGTACGACGTCGCAGGCCATCCAGTCGTGCGAGAAGCCGTAGTCGGTCAGCGACGCGCCCATGGCCGTACGGACGAAGCTGCCGGCACCGTCGCACCCCACGACCCAGCGCGCCCGAACCGTACGGCCGGCACCGGACCCGGTGTCCCGCAGCCCTACTTCGACGTGGGACGCGCGCGCYACGAGCCGGAGGGCCTCCTGTCCCCGCAGCACTCGCAAGGAGGCACACCGCTCCCCGTGTTCGGTCAACGCCGCCTCCAGCCGCGGCTGGTACATCGATGTCGAGTCCGGCCAGC
The DNA here is from genome assembly GCF_001983015.1 of Frankia sp. CcI156. Taxonomy (NCBI): domain Bacteria; kingdom Bacillati; phylum Actinomycetota; class Actinomycetes; order Frankiales; family Frankiaceae; genus Frankia; species Frankia sp. CcI156. The sequence continues at coordinate 4,638 of NZ_MOMD01000084.1, read as the reverse complement.
GATGCTCGTCTCCGGGGCTTAGGCCGATGCGCAGGAGTGTCCGACCGGTGCCGTTCACAACCATGTAGTCCGGTGACGGCTCTCCGATGGCACCGAGTTCCGCGCGCAGTCCGGCCGCTGCCAGAACGCGGGCCGCCTGTGCGTCGAAGGCCACGGCGCGTGGGAGGGGGTAGGGGTGCGGCTGCCTCTCGGTCACCGTGACCCGCCAGCCTCGCCGGGCCAGCAACAGGGACAGAAACTGGCCGACGGGCCCGTAGCCGACCACGAGCACGTGGCAGTCGTCGGCGGATCCGCCGGACTCCATACCTGTTCGGGTGGACGGCAGTGCGCCGTTCATCTATCGGTCCTCCGTATCTGGCCCACGATYGCACACCGAAGGCAGGCCAGATTCATGCTAACTACCTGGACTTCTCTCTKCCCTTTTCTGCGACACGACAAGTGATCGGCGTAAGGTCAGGAGTGACAAATGTCAGCACCCCATACGGCTGCGGTTGCGTTCCGTACCGATCAGACCRCAGAATCACATTGTCGGCCTACAGGCTGACGCAATCCATGATGAAGGAGAGAACAATGAGCGCTCTCGCCAGCGAGAAGCCCATGGACGACAAGCTGTTCGCCGGCTTCGACATCGAGGAGCTGGAGGTGCTGGAGGTCTCCGACAGCGTCGCGCTACCGGAGATGGGTGCGTCGTCTGGCTCAGGCATACTCTGCTGCTCCTCGTCGTCGTCGTCGTCATCCTCCTGCTGCTGACCTCAGTAGTGAGCGGTGCGCCTGTCCGGACCATCTGCCCGGACAGGCGCACCGTCGTCAAGACCCGGACGGGTGGAACCATGACCAGTTACACCGGCGCCTTCTCTTTGGAAATCCCGGATTTATGGAAAAACCATGAGAACTGCGCTTTCCGTATTCTTTACGGACTGGTCCAGAGGCCGAACTCGCTCGTGGTGCGCTGGCGTGACAGAGAAATCACGGCCGAGCTTCTCGCCGAGCTGATCCTGAATGCTGCAGAAACCTTCCTGCAATGCGGTGCCGGCCCACGCGAAGCCATTGCCGTCCTTGCATCGTCCAATCATCCGGCGATGCTCGTCTGCCGATATGCGGCACACCTCATCGGGGCATCCGTCGTCTACGTCCGGGCCGCCAACCCCCGCACCGACGCCGAAATGCTGTCGCGCCAGGTGCAGTCCCGGATCCTCGAGGAGGTCGGGGCCCGCGTCCTGGTCGTCGACGCATCACACATCGACCGGGGACGAGCTCTCGTGGCGTCCGCCACGACGCTGCTCACCCTCGTGACGGAAACGTACCCCGCGGTGCCGCTCGACACAGGTCGTACGCCCCGGCTGCCTGATCTTCCCCCGTACGACGGCGACGCGCGTGCTCTGGTCACGTTCACCAGCGGAAGCACGGGACAACCCAAGAGCTTGTCTCAGTCGTACCGCACCTGGAACGCGACCGTCCGCGGGTTCTCCGGCCGGACCGATACCCACCTACCGTCGCGGATCCTGGCCGTGACGCCGGTCAGCCACACTGTCGGCTTCATGGTCGACTCCGTCCTCGCCGCCGGTGGCAGCGCGGTCCTGCATGAAGGCTTTGACGCCGGCACCGTGCTCAGCGATGTCGCCAGGCACCGGATCACCGATACCTATCTGGCCGTTCCGCACCTGTACCGCCTGGTTGAGCATGAGGACCTTCCCCGCACCGATGTGTCGTCCCTGCGTCGGCTCATCTACAGCGGCACCCCGGCCGCGCCACGTCGGATCGCGCAGGCGGTCCCCTGCTTCCGCGACGCCATCGTCCAGCTCTACGGCACGACGGAAGCGGGCGGCATCTCCAGCCTCACGCCGCTGGACCACCAGGAGCCCGAACTCCTGCCGACGGTCGGGCGGCCCTTCCCCTGGGTGCAGGTCCGCATGTGTGACCCGGACACCGGCGCTGAGGTGGAGCGAGGCCACGTGGGGGAGGTGTGGACGTACTCGACAACAGTGATGGACGGCTACCTGGAGACCGGCGTCCCCACGCACAGCACTCTGCGAGACGGCTGGCTGCGCACGGGTGACCTCGGCTACTGGGACCAGTACGGCTATCTGCGGCTGGTCGGCCGGGTCGGCCAGGTGATCAAGGCCGGCGGACAGAAGGTTTACCCGACGGCCGTCGAGTCGGCGCTCCAGGAGCATCCCGACGTGCGGCATGCCGTTGTCTTCGGCGTCCACGACCGGGACCGGATCGAGCACGTGCACGCCGCAGTCGTCCTGGCACCCGGTTCCTCGGTCACAGACGAGGAGCTGAGTCGCCATGTGGCCGCCACGCTCGACTCGGCCCATGCACCTGCGCACTTCAGCCGATGGGCCGAGATCCCGCTCACCGCGTACGGGAAACCGGACCGAGCGTCACTGCGTTCCCGAGCGGAGCGGGAAGCGCTGGGCGGCGGGACAGTGCAGAGAGGAAGGGCACTGTGACAGAACAGCACTTCGCCCGTGCGCTGAGGATGGCCCGGCTCCACCGCTGGCACCCCGCCAGGCTGGCGATCACACCGCTCGACCACTCGATCAGCGACGGACCCGTGGTGCCGCGCGGCACCACCATCGACGGCCTCGCAGGTCAGCTGGTGGAGGCCGGCGTGGACGCCATCGTCGTCCACAAGGGCAGCCTCYGGCACCTTCGTCCCGCCCGTCTCACCGGCATGTCGGTGATCGTCCATCTCAACGCAAGCACCGCTCACGCACCCGATCCGGATGCCAAGTACCTGGTCACCGGAGTGGAGGAAGCGCTCAGGCTGGGTGCGGACGCAGTCAGTCTGCACGTCAACCTCGGCTCCCTCGACGAACGCCAGCAGATCGGGGACCTCGGCCGGGTCGCGGAGCGCTGCGAGCAGTGGAACCTGCCGCTGCTCGCGATGATGTACCCGCGCGGGCCGCGGATCAGCGACCCGCATGATCCGGAGCTGATCGCGCACGCGGTCACACTCGCCGTGGACCTGGGCGCGGACCTGGTCAAGGCCCCCTTCCCCGGGTCCGTCCCGGCCCTGCGCGACCTGACGGACGCCTGCCCCGTCCCCCTGCTGTGCGCCGGCGGACCCCGCCGCAGTGAGGACGACGTTCTGGCGTACGTACGCGACGTGCTGCACGGCGGGGCCGCCGGCGTGGCCATGGGCCGCAGCATCTTCCAGGCCGACGACCMGCGGCGGATGGCTGCGGCGGTGGCCCAACTGGTCCATGCGGAATCCGAGCCTCGTCTCGAACCGACTGCAGAAGGGCAGCGAAGTGAACGCAAGGAAGCTGTGCTGGCTTGACATCCGCGAGGCCGGCGAAGCCCGGGCCGCAGTCCTCGATGAGGCTGTGCACCAGCGGATCGACGGCATCGTGAGCGACGATCCGGCGGACCTCGGCGGGCTGCCGCCCACGGTCCGCAAGATACTTCTCTATGACGGCCCCACAGCCGAAGCACCAGAGACTCCTAACCTGCCAGGCGTCCTGCTCGCCGCGAAGCTCGCAGGCCACGGGCACGTCATCGTGGACGGCACGGTCATCGAGACCGACCGCCTCCGTACGCCCGGCCCGACGACAGGCGTCGACCTGTGGTGGTCGGGGAAGCACCACCACCACGGCGGCAACATCCAGGTGGTCTCCGCCCCGGACGACGGCTGGCCGCTGTGGACCTCCGACGTCCGCCCCGGCCGTGAACACGACTMCACCGCCCTGCGCGCCTCCGGCGCCCTACCGGTCCCGRCGGACTGGACCACCGACGGCGGTGAGATCCTCACCGACCTCGGCTACGAAGGGCTACGAGACCAGGTCACCATCCCTGCCAAGCGAGCCAAGGGCGGCGGGCTCACCCTCGACCAGCAGAACCACAACAGGACCCACAACCCGCTACGCGCCGTCGGCGAACGCRCGAACGCCCTGCTCAAGGTCACCTTTCRCGCGCTGCGGAACGTCACCCTCGACCCCTGGAAGATCGGCCAGATCACGAAGGCCGCCCTCGTCATCCTCCACACCGAACACGGCCGCACCACCTGACAGCCACCACACAAACATCCCACCGCTGCTACACAGCGCAACAGGCGGTTACCGGGAAAGGCTCACTGAGGCGCTTTGCGCCGGTCATCGTCGAGACAAGCGAGGTCGACAGGATGTACCGCAGGCTRTAGATCRCTCCCTTCGCCTTACGTGGGTCGGGAATTTCGCCGAGCATCGCGAGCAGGCTGGAGATGTCGAGCTGCTCGCAATCGACAGGCTCGTTGGACATGCAGGGGTCAGGCTGGCATGATGTCACGTGGTGGCCTTCTGTCTTGGGGGTTTGTTTGGTGGTACTTACATTGTCCCAAGCGGAAGGCCACTTCTTTCTCAACGGGGAGCCTGCATCCCGTCAAGCATTTCCAGATAATCGCGTGCCCAGTGACGCCAAATGCGCCGTCGAATCACGGTCGGCGCCAGGTCAAGTTGCTATGGCACGAATCCACGACGAGCTTTAGCGACAATCAATCGCCCATCGGATGCCCAGAAGTGATCACCAGGCAGGCTACCAACAGCTACCAACTATGACGCTGCGCTACCTCGCCGGAGCCCTGGGGTTATGCCGAGATCAGGTAGCCGTTCACCGCCCTGACCAGGCAAATCACAGCCAGAGCCGGCATAACCC
>NZ_MOMD01000083.1:0-17816 GCF_001983015.1 Frankia sp. CcI156 | reverse complement strand
CCCAGAACCTGGACGCCTCGGAAGTGGTCGTGCTGCCCGTGAGCATCGAGATCCGTGACACGACGTGCCGCCCCGCGAGCGGAACAACATAACTCCGCCGGCTTATGCCGCCCGCGGTCCCATCGTCCAACCGACGATCTCAAACACCTTCTTATGGCGCGCTCGTCGTTATGCGGTGCCGTCGCGGATGGCTCCTTGTCGATGGCTATGTAGGAGAGTGGGGCCCGTAGCAGCCCCAGCGCGGCGATCCGCAGCCCGCGCGAGACGATGGACTCGCGGAACGCCGCAAGCAGCAGTTCAAGATCTGTCAGGGCCTCCTCGCCCGCGATGCCGGTCCGTCTCGAAGTCGTAGTGCCGCATGTCCGGSGCAGGGCCCTGGAGTGTCCAGCCCCCGTCGACGTGGAGGATCTCCCCGGTGACGAACGACGAGGCGTCCGACGCCAGGAACACCAGCGGGCCGATGTAGTCCTCGGGCGTCGCCATGYGGCCCAGCGGAATGACGGCGCTCCAGCTTCGATCGAAGTCGGGGTTGTCCTGCCAGTTGCGCTCCATACGCGTGGCCGTGGGCGCGATGGCGTTGACGCGCACACGCGGCGCGAGCCTCAGGGCGAGGTGGCGTGTCATCGCCTCCAGGCTGCCCTTTGATGCGGTGTAGACGGCGTGGTATCGGAGCATCAGGGTGTCGGCACAGGTTGAGATGTTGATGATAGATCCACCCCGCTCCCCCATTGCGGCCACCGCGGTTATGGTCGTCAGGAAGGCGCCCCGAAGGTTGGTGCTGATGGCGTCGCCCCAGTCCTCGAGAGTCGTCGCTTGTGCCGGGCCAAGACGGACATGCGCGACGTTGTTGACGAGCACATCGATGCTGCCAAGCTCGCAATGGGCCGTGTCGATCAACCGCTGCGCGTCCTCGGGGACGCCTACGTCAGCGCCGACCGCCACGGCGATGCCGCCTGCCTCCTGTATACGCCGGCACGTCTGCTCGGCGCCCGCGCGGTCGTTCTTGTAGTTGACGACCACGTTTGCGCCGGCCTGACCGAGGCCGGTCGCCAACGCACGGCCAATCCCCTTGCTGGAACTGGTGACGACGGCCACCTTGCCGTCGAGCGCACCTGCGGAGGTCATGCGTCTCCTCGGGGAGCGGACCGAGGGCTTGGGGAGCGCTGGGGCGTGGCGGACAAAGAGGGACCTCCCGAGTCGAGCAGGTGTGGCGGTGGCCACCGAGGGTTCCGTAAACGCCTACCGCCAGCTTGAGTGTAAGCCCTTGCAGAAGGCGGTGGAACTTGACGTAGGCTCCGGGCACGGTGATCCCGGTCGCCAGGCGGGCTGACCGGGTGGCGGGTCCCGGCGGCGGGTCCCGGTGGCTACGCCGGGGACTGATGGCGAGTCAGGGATGGGCGGCCAGCGACCCCGCGCGATCGTGTTGTGGGTGTAGCCGGTCTGTCTGCCGCGCCCACGCGCTCGAACCGGGCCGCCTGAGGGTTGACAGAGGGTGTCTCACTCGGAGTCCTCCTCATGCCAGGTGCGGCCGTCGCGTTCGATCAGCTCGGCCGCGCCGGCCGCGGCGCGCGACAATGCGCCCACAGGCACGCCGCACTCCAGACCACGAGGACATAAGACATCTCCGTGATCTACAAGCGGCGTGCCTGCTTTCGTGTCCGCGACACGTGGTCCAGCCGTGCCCGCGGTCCCCCATACCGCTCTACCAGGACCGATCACCCGAAACCGACAGAGCTGGCTAAACCGACCGAATCGCATCCTTGCAAGAGCCCTGGGGCCGCCGGAACCCCGGCCAACCCCTCAGGCGAACTAGATCCCAGCGACCGAGCTCGCATGGCAACTCTACTGCAAGCGCTTACGGAAACCGGACGTGTGTCGCTGAACACACGCCCAATGCGGACCGCATGGCCGCCGACCAGGGCTTCCCGCCGCGGATGAAGCGGAACAGCGGATCGCGATTTCTCGTAGGCCCGTGCCAGGGCTTCCGCATCAGATTCAGCCTCAGATTTGTTCACGGCACTCTCTTCCATAACGATTCCTCATATCATTCCGGCCCATTGATTCCGCGCCGTCCAAGCTAGAGTGCCAGGAACTCGGGTGGCGCTGGTTCAGCGGGTGAACACCCGGTGTCAGACCGCCGGCGGTGTTGCTCATGGACCTACCCCGGGCGCAGATGCTTCACGACCGGCCGACTTACTGGTCGTCCTCGGGAGGACGAACGGCCAGCAGGTAGCCGTAGCGGATCTCGGGTGAAGTCGTCCGGCTGGCTTTCACCGAGAATCCCGCCCGTGTCAGCAACCTTCTCCACTGCTCCCGAGTCCGCATGTACTCCCCGGAGCGCCGAAGGATCCGGTCGAGTATCTGTGCGTCCTTGAGCGCATGGCGGTAACAGTTCTGCTCCGCAGCATTGACTATCTTCCGATAGTAGACGTCGCAGACATCGTCGATGTCGTTCTGGCTCGATAGTGCCGAGGTGTCGAGAAATGTCTCGCCAAGGACCAGGCGGCCACCAGGGAAAAGCTCCCGGTAGCATTTTTCCAGGGCCCGAGAAATCTGGTCGTGGTCGACGTGATGCAACGACATGACCGCGATGATCGCATCGTACCGTGTGTCCGGTCTGTAGTCGAGGTAATCGGCGTGGACCAGTCGGGTCTCCTTCCTGCCCGGCCGGCTCAGTGGGACGCGCTCGAGCATCCGCACGCTGCTGTCGAGCAGGTCCAGACGCGCGACGAGCGGGAGCCTGGCCACGAGCGCGCCGTCGCCGCAACCGAGATCTAGGRCGACGTCCGCTGGCTGAGGGTTTGCGGCCGTGATGCACGCTTCTAGCAGCTTGGAGTGTTGCCGCAACCCGGGCAGTTGGTAGCCGTCCCGCTCCCAGGCGTCGAAGAACGACTGGCCAGGGAGTTTGGCGGCCACGGCCCAGTCCAGTATGGCCCGATCAAGGCTGGGAATGTGACTTGCCACCGCGTCGAGTGTGTCGGCCAGCCGCGCGCGGTTGTACTCCCAGCTCGTCATCGGGCCCCGGGCCCGCCTTGCCACCTCCAAACCGTGCCAGGTGGAGGGMGGGACGTCGAGCCCGTCGTGCATGGCCGCCGCGTGTACGTCCTCCTCCAAGCGGCGTCGCAGTTCGGCGTCCGCACGATCGTTGGCATTGTCAGACACGTTCTCCATGGCCCTTCCTTCGATCGTCAACACACACTGTCGTCATGGGGTTGACCAGCCTGAGTGCCCGCACTCGGGCGGCGCTGGTTACGGCGAGTAAAACCGCCTGTCAGGCCACCGGCGGCATTGCTCATGGACCTACCCTGCGCGCCGGCGCTTCACCTCCTCGGCGAAGGCGATGTCAGCGGCGGTCACTTTGCCGTTTCCAATCATCTCGAGCACCTGGGCGACTGAGGCGAGCCGCGACTCGATGGCGGCGGAACCGGACTCGAGAATSCTGGGGAGAGCGGCATCCACCGCCGCGAAAACGACGCGCAAGATTCAGCACCGGACCACCGGTACAGAGTGGCCCGCCAGATCGCGTCCTCCTCGCCGGTTCCCGCGATCGGGGAGTCCACCCGGGCGATCAACATGAAGCCCTTGCCCTGGAGAACATCCTTCACCATCATAATTTTAGTGACGAACTCGTTTGCGTCGGCGAGCTCCTGACCGGGCGGGAAACTGTTCCTCTTAGGGAATGCCTTGTCCTCAATTCACACAGCGTAAACACCTGCGTGCTCGTACTCGCGGACGAGGTGGATCAGATTGTTGATATCACCGAACCCGATGTCACAGCCCGCGATGAGAGGTCGAGCCGGTGCGCTCCCACGCTGCTGATCGCGTTGACGACAGTGGTCTCACCGTCGTCGACGGCCACCCGGCACAGCTCGCGCAGTGGTGCCAGCAACCTGGTGGTCGTCTCGTGATGAACAAGGACCCGCAACCGGATCGCCGGATCCCTTCGCAACGCCGCGACCACAACCTTAGGGTTGACGTCAGTCGACGTCCGCTCCCCGCCGGGCTGGTGCTGGCCGTCTGCCACCGCTGCCTCCTGCCTCCTGCCTCCTGCGCGGATGCCGCCATCGGTATGCAAGCGCATACCGATCTTAATCGGCCTTAAGTCTACTTCGCCGTCCGCATCCCTGGAGGTAATGGTCGCCACACACGCGAGGCTTCCCTGAATCTGCAGGCTACAGGCACATGGCCGCGACTCCGCCTCACCCGATCGTGCGCATCGGATCACGCTTCCCCATGATCCAAAGTGGGTGCGACCTAGAAAACGCTTGCAGTAATCAAAATTCGATCAAGTTTACGATCATCGATCTGGGCCGCTTGACGGGTTCCGGCGGGTGCGCTGGGAACGAGAGGAACTTGGTCAACAGGTCCTATGAGAGCAACGTGTTGATCGGCGACCAGGAGATCAACGAAGACCATTGCGGCACGGACCTGTTGAACCGGCAGGCTGCGAGGATGGTGACGGCGTTGGGAGCGACCATGACCGGATCGACCGGGCCGAGCCGGTGGCCGCGCTGTCCCGTTCCAGGCCATCTGGTCCGGGTGATGACCGGCGACAGCGGCTTCTGCCCCCGCGGCGTACATGGCCGCGATCGGCTCGATCCGGTCGACGGCGTGGAGAAGACCCTGCCGGCGATCTCCCGGCGGCTGGTGGTCCAGAAACGGGTGTGGACGCTGGCCGCCGGGGATACGGGTCATCATCCGCAAGGAGCGGCCGCACCCCCGGCGGCGAGCTGGTCGCCGCCGACGACGAGGAGCGTCGCAGTGGACGGAGGACCGTCTGCCAATCGGGCCGGTCAAGGAGTTTCTTGAGCATCACCGGCTGATCGGCTCGTCGCCGAACACGGTCCGGTCGTATGCGCATGCGCCGGCGGGCTGTTGTCGTGCGTCACCTGCTGTCCGGCTCACCATCATGCCGGCGCAGGCAACCAGCGGCGGCGACGCGCCGTTCCCCGGGAAAAGGCCGGGTAACGCGAACGGATCAGTAGGAAGAGCCGCTRATCTCGTCCGCGAGCTGGTGCGCCAGCTCCGGGGTCGCCGCGATCACGCCGGACCATCGGCGGCTGAGGTCGGGGACGATCTCGACCGGGCGGCCGAAGGCGTCGATCACCGCGCCGCCCGCCGCCGGGACCAGCACGGACGCGGCGGCGATGTCCATGATGCGGTGCGTGTCCGAGCCGGCGTCCGCGAAGGCGTCCGTGGAGCCCTGCGCCACGAGGGCGGCCTCCAGGCAGCTACTGGACAGGATGCGCACCCGCGCGGCCCGGCGGCTTACCCGCAGCCACGCCGCCTCGTTCTTGGCCTGCGGCCGCAGGAGGCTGACCGCGGCGCCGTCGAGTGCGCGCCGGCCTGTTGTCCAGTAGGGCGACGGGAGGCCGACTTTCGCATGCCAGCCGCGGCCGGTGTCCAACCATACGTACGGTGAGGGCCTCGGTCGCCCTGCCGTCGACGGCGACCACGCCGGAGAAGGCCGACAACGGCACCTCCGCGACCGCGTTGGCGGTGCCGTCGACCGGATCGACCACGAGCGTGACCGCCGAACCGTTGTCGATGACACCGATCTCCTCGCTGATCAGGTTGACCCGCTGGGCGTTCACCACCTCCGCCACGGCGGTGTCGACCAGCAGGTCCAGACGCGTGGTGAGGGTGCCGTCGGCGCCCATGCCGACCTTCTCGGCGAGCTCCGCGCGCGTATACCGCTCGCGCGCATCGCGAAAGGCGCCCACCGCCGCGCGGGCGGCTGCGGCCAGCGCGGGATCCGTCCCGGCCGGAATCTCCGGCTCGGGAACCGGCCACCGGGTCACCGCCGCACCCCCGATTGTCACCAGACACCCCAGGATGACAACACGGACCGCACCACCGGCCACGGGCGGCGCGGCTCGACCAGCACAAAGTCAGCGCGCAGCCCCGGCTCGAGCCGACCGCGGTCGGGAAGTCCGGCGACCTCGGCCGGCCCGGCGGTCACCAGGCCGATGGCGGCCGGCAGGGTGGCGAGCCCCTGCTCGGCGAGCAGCATGGCGGCCGCGAGCAGACCGGAGGGCAGGTAGTCCGACACCAGCGCGGTCACCAGGCCGCGGCCGACCAGGTCACGGCCGGAGGCGTTGCCGTTGTGGGAACGTCCCCGCAGGATGTTCGGGGCGCCTATGACGACGGGAAGTCCGTGGGCGCGGGCGGCTTCCGCCGCTTCGATCGTGGTGGGGAACTCGGCGACCGCGCAGCCGCGGTCCCGCAGCTCGGCGATCTCGGCGGCCGAGCTGGGATCGTGCCCGAGCAGCCGGATTCGCGCCGAGCGCGCGGCGAGCCAGACCAGGGCCTCCTCGCGGATGTCGAGCCTGCCGTCCCGGTCGGCGATGAGCTGGTCGACATGCTCGCGAGCCTCCGCGTCGGACATGCCGCGGCTGCCCATCAAATAGCGCTCGTAGTGCTCGCGGACGGCGTACTGGCCCTGGCCCGGGGTGTGGTCCTCGTGGGAGACCAGGGCGCCGTCGGGAACCTGGTCCAACCGCCGCGCCAGCGCGGACAGCGCTTCCGGGCTGCGCACGTCGAGCCGGTACAGGATCCGGTGGTCGACGAGCCCGCCGGTATAAGCATCGATCGCCTCGCACGTCTTCTCCGCCTGGCCCACGCTGCGCGGGATGTCGTGGTGGGTGTCCTCGAAGGAGATGCCGTGGAACACGGTCGTCACGCCCGCGGCCCGCAGCTTGCCCTCGAAGGACAGCAGCGCGAACTCGATCGGCAGCTCGGCGCCCGGTCGGGGCAGCTGCTCGTTCTCGATCCCGTGGCGCGCAGCGCGTCCTCGACACCCGGGTCGACCTCTTCCACGGAGTCCGCGACGAGCTTGCCGAGCAGCCCGACAGCACCGACGCCCAGCGCGAGCACCCCGGCGACCGCACCGAGCCCGGTGATCACCACGAACACGATCGCCAGCACCAGATCGGGGATGCCCCGCACACACACGATCAGCAGCCGGTCGCGATGGCGCGGCCGAGCCCGTCGATACCCACGAAGCCGAGGACGACCGAGACCCGCAGGTTGATGTCCAGCCGGTGCAGCGCGGTCGCCACGAACGCGGGCAGCACCTGCGGCAGCACGCCGGCCACCAGCTCCCACGGCCCGCGCCGCCCGCGCGCATGGCCTCACGCGGGCCCTCGTCGATCTGCTCGACCGCGTCGGCGTAGAGCTTGCCGACCATGCCGACCGAATGCAGTCCCATCGCGAGAACCCCGGCCAGCGCGCCGAACCCGAACAGCCGAAAGAACACGGTCGCCAGCACCACGTCCGGCACCGCGCGGGCCGCGACGATCACTGTCCGCGCGCCGAACCGTGCACCGCGGTGCGGCGCCGTGTTCCCGGCAGCCAAGACCGCAAGCCCCGTGCTGAGCACCACCGACAGCAGCGTGGCGCAGATGACGATCGACATGGTCTGGCCGGTCAGGCGCAGCAGCTCCCCCGCGGTGGGGAAGTCCAGGGGGAGCATCCGGGCGGCGAAGTCGGCCGCGTTCCGCCCGCTGTCGATCAGCGTCGCGACGTTGATCGACAGCGCGGCGAAGGCCCACCCGGCCAGGCCGAGCAGCCCCAGCAGCGCGGCCATGCCCAGGACCGAATCGGTCCTGGGCCGGGCGAGGGTTCGCCCCGTCACGCGATGGCCCGCAGCGGGCCGGCTCGGTAGATCATGGCAACGGCCTGCTGGTGGTCAAGGTCGCCCGCAGCCTTGTCCAGCACGACCTGGCCCGAGCGCAACCCGACGATCCGGTCGGCCCACGACAGCGCCAGCTCGACCTGGTGCAGGCTGCACAGCACGGTCAGGTTCCGTTCGCTCGCGATTTCGCGGATCAGGCCCATCACCTGCGCCGAGGACTCCGGGTCCAGGGAGGCAACCGGCTCGTCCGCGAGCAGGATCTCCGGGCGTTGCATGAGTGCCCRCGCGACCGCGACCCGCTGCTGCTGCCCGCCCGACAGCGTGTCCGCGCGCTGGAACGCCTGTGACGCGAGCCCGACCCGTTCCAAGTGCTCCAGCGCCTCGAGTCGCACCGCCCGCGGATAGGTGACCAGACCCAGCCGCAGGCCACGCAGCCTGCCGAGCGCGCCGGTGCACACGTTCTCCAGCACCGAGAGGCTGTCGACCAGGTGAAACTGCTGGAACACGAAGCTGATCCGGCGACGCAGCTCCCGCAACCGCGCGCCCCGCGCCTGGCCGACGTCCGTGCCGAGCGCGATGACCCGGCCCGCGCTTGCCCCATGCAGGCCGTCGACGTGCCGCAGGAGCGTCGACTTGCCCGAACCGGACAGCCCCAGCAGGACGACCACCTCGCCGGGCTCGACGGTGAACGACACCTCGTCGAGGGCGAGCGTCTGGYCGAACCGCTTGGTCACCCCCTCGAAGCGGACGGCGCTCACTCCGCCGCCGTGCAGCTCTTGGCCTTCGTGACCTCGCAGACGTGCCGCACCGGGTCGAAGAAGGTGTCGGCGACCTTGACGAAACCCCAGTCGCCGGACTCGTCGACCATGCACTTACCGGGTGTGCAGAACCCATGGGACTCGAGGTAGTCGATGTTCATRTGCTCCTGGATCACTTTGGCGATCTTGTCCTTGAGCGCGGGATCGAGGTCGTCACTGATCGCGATCGGTGATCCGGGGATGAGGTCGGACTTCCACACCGTGGTCAGCTCGCCGGCCTTGAGCTGACCCTTCTCGATCAGCTTCTTGTCGACCATCGCGTCGTAGGCGAACCCGGCGTCGCACTGCCCCTTGGCCACGCCGAGCGCCGACGCATCGTGCGTGCCGGCCAGCACCGCGGTGATCTCGCTGTCGGGGTTCACCCCGGCGTCGATCAGCCCAGCCCGCGGATAGAGGTAGCCCGAGGTCGAGTTCGGGTCGACGAGGCAGACCTTCTTACCCTTGAAACCCGCGAGGTCGTGAATCGRCGAACCGGTCTTCACCACGCCGTAGGAGCGATAGCCCGGCGAACCACCTTTCTCCGCGAGCGCCGCGGCGACCGCCGTCGCCCGCACTCCGGAGGTGCGGGCGACCAGATAGGACAGTGCCCCGTACAGCGCGATATCGACCTTGCCGCTGCGCTGCCCCTCGATGACGGCGGCGTAGTCGGTTGCCCGCTGGAACCGGATCGTCTTCCCGGTTTCCTTCCGCAGCAAATCGATCGAGGACTGGTAGTCCTCCTGAAGTTTGGCGGACCTGCCCCCGACCACCGGCCCGCTGATCATGTCAGTCAGCCGGCGTCTCCTCGGCTGGGCGCTCTACCCGACCTCGCCCAGCGGGGCGATCCACCGTTCCCAAGACCTCCCCGGGGAGGTGGTCGCTGGTGGATGGCGGCGTGAGGGCGGCGATCGCGGGTATCACGCAACGGTCATGACCTCTCACGAAGAGCGAATCTTTCGATCGTGTTCGGGCGCTAGGAGAGCCATGAACCCAGAGGGTCGCGGACCGGCCAAGCCGGTGCGGGTGGGTGCGGGCAGCGGGACACCGGCCTGGCCCGCCGGCGACGGTGCGCACGCGTCGCGACTTGAGACCGTCGCATCCTGGGCCGCCGTGTTCACGATCGTGATGGCCGCGGTCACGCTACTCGGTTGGACCCTGGACAACCACGTGCTCACGAGCATCAAACCCGTCTGGCCGTCGACGAAACCAAACGGAGCCGTCTGCGGTCTGCTGCTCGGGTTCTCGCTGTGGAGCCGACTCGGCCGGCGGCGAACCGCCGTCCGGGCGGCGGGACAGGGGGCCGCCGCCCTTGCACTGGCGATCTCCGGACTCTCTCTCGTCGAGTCGGCCGTGGATCGGAATTTCGGCATAGACGAACTTCTCTTCATCGACCAGGCCACAGCCTCGCAGTCTCATCCGGGGCGGATCGTGCCTTTCGGCGCGGCCATTCTGGCGCTGTTGTCGCTCGCCCTGCTACTGTTCGATACCCGCCGGTGGCGAGGAAGGTACGTGGCCCAGGCCCTGGTCTGCGTCGCGGGGTTCATCTCCTTTACGGTGCTGCTGAGCTATCTGTACGGGGTCGATTTCACTTCCGGTTACACGAGGGTCGCCGTCCCGGCGGCGGTCGCCACGCTGGTGCTGTCGGTCGGAGCGACGCTGGCGCGGTTGGGTTATACCCCGCTGGCGATCCTGGCGAGTTCCGGGGCCGGCGGGGGCGTCGCCCGCCAGTTGCTGCCGGCCACGGTCATCGTCCCGGTCCTTGTCGGGACGACCGCGGTGGCGCTGTGGCGGCTCGGGTTCTACGGCGTCGCGTTCCGGGGTGCCCTGGTGGTCTCCTATACCGTGGTCATGCTGCTGGCGGTCACCGTCGGGATCTGCCGGCGGCTGGATCATGCCGATGCCGAAAGACTGCGCGTCTCCGCCGATCTGGCCGCGGCCAACGAGCGGTTGGCGGGGACGAACGCCCGGTTGGCGGAGGCGAACACGCGCCTCGTCGAGGCCAACAAGCGGATGCACGAGGCCATCGACGAGCTCGGCAGTTTCACCTACAGCGTCTCCCACGACCTGCGGGCGCCACTGCGGTCGATGAGCGGTTTCTCCCGAATCCTGATGGACGAGTACGCCGAGGACATGCCCGAGCAGGCCCGCGGCTATCTCGACCGGGTGCAACGCAGCTCCGACCGGATGGGCGCGTTGATCGACGACCTGCTCGCCTTCTCCCGCCTGGGCAGGCAGCCCATKAGTAAGCGGGAGGTGGACCCGGCGGCGATCGTGTCCGCGGTGCTGGCGGAGCAAGAGGGCGACCGCGCCGGCCGCCCGGTGCGGATCACCGTCGGGGATCTTCCCCGTGGGGTGGCCGACCCGGTGCTGCTCAAGGTGGTCTACACCAACCTGCTGTCGAACGCGGTCAAGTTCACCCGGGGCCGTGACCCCGCCCGCATCGAGATCGGCAGCCGCCGCGAGAACGGGCGGGTGGTCTTCTACGTCGCCGACAACGGGGCCGGTTTCGATCCGCGGTATGCGGACAAGCTGTTCGGGGTGTTCCAGCGGCTGCACCGCTCGGAACAGTTCGAGGGAACGGGTGTCGGTCTCGCGCTGTGCCAGCGCGTCATCGCCCGCCATGGCGGGCGGATCTGGGCGGAGGCGGCGCAGGGGAAAGGCGCGACCTTCTTCTTCACTCTGAGCGAGGAGGTATCGGCGTGAACATCGAAAGACCGAACATTCTGCTGGTGGAGGATGATCCCGACGATATCGAACTTACCCTGCACGCGCTGCATACAAAGAACATCATGGCTTCGATCGAGGTTCTCCGGGACGGAGCCGAGGCGCTCGCCTTCCTCTTCCGTACCGGCCCCTACGCCGACCGGTCGCCGGACAGGGATCCGAAGGTCGTTCTACTCGATCTCAAGCTGCCGAAGGTCGACGGCCTGGAGGTCCTGCAACGACTGAAAGGCGACCCGGCCCTTCGGACCGTGCCGGTGGTGATGCTGACTTCCTCCCACGAGGAACGGGACATCGTGGCCAGCTACGATCTCGGCGTCAACAGCTACATCGTCAAACCGGTCGACTTCGGCCAGTTCACCGAGGCGGTGCGGACGGCGGGAATGTACTGGCTGCTGCTCAACCGGCAGTCCACCCAGAACACCCAGAGCGATGCCGATTCCGGTGCCAATGCCGATGCCTCACCCGCCGCGGAAGGGTGAAGCGGCAGCTGGCTGAGCGGCGGCCGGAGATGTAGGTGGTGGCGGGCTGGGTGACGGCCGGCTAGATGACGGCGAGACAGGTGCGCATGATGCCACGCATTCACGTCCTCATGATCGAGGACAGCGACGACGATGCCGTGCTCGTCATCGAACGACTGCGACGCGGCGGTTTCGAGGTGACCTCCGATCGGGTGGAGGACTCCGAGGCGGCCGCGTCGGTTCTCCGTACCCGGCCTCCGGACCTGGTGATCTGCGATTACCACATGCCGGCGTTCGGCGCCGAGGCGGCCCTGATGCAGCTGCGCGCCAGCGGCCTCGATATCCCGTTCATCGTCGTCTCCGGCCAGGTCGGCGAGGAGACGGCGGCGGCACTCATGCGGGCCGGCGCGCACGACTTCCTGCTCAAGGATCGCATGAGCCGACTCGTCCCCGCGGTGCAGCGCGAACTGCGGGAGGCCGACGACCGGCAGAGACGACGGCAGGCCGAGGCCGCCCTACGACGCAGCGAGGAGCGGTTCCGGCTGCTCGCCGAGCAGGCGACGGACGTCCTCTTCCGCTGCCGGCTGTGCCCGCGGGCCGAGGTCGAGTACGTCAGCCCGGCGATCAGGATGATCACCGGCTACCCGCCCGAGGACCTGTGCGGCCGCCCCGACACCCTGTTCTCGCTGGTCGACGAGGAGGACCGGCCCACCCTCAAGGGCTCGTGGCGCACGGCGAACCCCGAACCGCTGCGGGTCCGTTGGCACCCGCGAGAGGGCGTCGAGGTCTGGACGGAGCAACGCGTGGTCGGCGTCCACGACGACCAGGGCCACCTCGTCGCGGTGCAGGGCATCCTGCGTGACGTGACCGAGCAGGTCCATGCCGACGAGGAACGGGAGCGGCTGCGACGCCAGCTGGATCAGACCGAGCGGCTGGAGTCCCTCGGCCGGCTCGCGGGCGGCGTGGCGCACGACTTCAACAACCTGCTCGGCGTGATCACCGGCTATGCGGAGATCGTCCTCGACACCCTTCCCGACGACGACCCGTGCCGGGCCGACATGGACGAGATCAGCCGTGCCGCCGACCAGGCCGCCGGACTGACCCGTCAACTGCTCACCTTCAGCCGGCAGGAGTCGTCGAAGCCGGAGACCCTCGACCTCAACGCGGTGGTCGAGGGGACGCGGAACCTGCTGCGACGCACCATCGGCGAGGACATCGAGATCGTCACCCTCCTCGATCCCGATCTCCACCCCGTCACGATCGACCCGAGCAAGATCCAACAGGTGGTGATGAACCTGGTCGTCAACTCCCGTGCGGCCATGCCCGACGGCGGCCGCCTCACCCTCAGCACGGCGAACCTGGACCGGGACCGGGGCCCGTCTCCCGCGGACCGCCCGGCCGCGCACGGGCGGCCGTCGCCGGAAGAACGCCCGAAGCGCGGCTGGGCCTGCCTGGCGGTCGCCGACACCGGGTGCGGCATGAGCCCGGAGGTGATCCGTCGCGCCGTCGAACCCTTCTTCACCACCAAGGGACCCGGTGAGGGGACGGGACTCGGCCTCGCCACCGTCTACGGGGTGGTCAAGGCGGCCGGCGGCGAGGTCGACATCGAGTCCGAGGTCGGGAAGGGGACGACCATCCGGATCCTGCTGCCCGCCACGGCGAGGAGCGGGCCCGCTCCCGTCGACACCACCCGGGACGACACCACCCGGGACGACGCCACCCGCGGGCAGGGGAAGACGATCCTCGTCGTCGAGGACGACGCGGCCGTGCGCGCCGTCACCACGCGCATCCTCGTACGGTCCGGCTACCTCGTCCACGAGGCGGGTTCCCCGGCCGAGGCCCTCGACCGGTTCGGTCCCGGGACGWCGCGGATCGACGCCCTGCTCACCGACGCGATCATGCCCGGCATGACGGGCTACCAGCTCATCGAACAGTTCCGTCGGACCCGCCCCGAGCTGCCGGTCATGCTGATGTCGGGCTACGCCGCCGGCGCCGAGAAGTCCGTGGCCGGCTTCCCGCCCGGCGTCGCCCACCTCCAGAAGCCGTTCACCGCCCGCGCCCTTCTCGACAGCCTGGAACGAACCCTGCACCCACGCTGACCGGCGGTGCAGATGGTGCGGCCGTGCCGGCGCACCACGGGCAGCACGAGATCAACTTTTCCGGGTGGCCGAGGACCGTGGCGTGGACGGTGACCCGGACCCCGTGCCCGTCGCAGCCCTTGCAGATCTGAGCCCGCGCTGTCACCGGTCGAGGCCGTGACCGCACGGGACCGAATCGCGGCGAGGATCTGATCCCAGATCGTGGCGGGCAGGCGGATCTCCCGAAGCCCCAGATAGTGGGCGTCGCCGTTAGTTCGTCGGTTATCGGCGGTGGCGGGTAGGTAGAGGCCGGCGGCAAGGTCGAGGGCGGCTTCGGCGGTGCCGGTCGGGGATCCGTCGGCCAGTATGGAGTCGGCGTAGTCGTTGTGGCTGGCTCGCCAGATGGCGAAGCCCCAGTTGTTGGCGTAGCCGACGTAGCGCAGCCGGCACAGTGGCTGGGCGTCGCCGTCGGGATCGGTCGCGGTGACGTAGACGAACGGGCCGCGGTAGCGGGTGGACAGCGCGGTGATCCTGGGCCACCTGCCGGTGGCGTGCTCGACCAGCCGCTGCCGCAGGGAGATCTTCGTCGATTCTGGGATACCGGCCACAGCCCTGATTGTGGCCGGGGGTGTCGGCGGGTTGCCTGTGGGCGGGGCCGGGGCGGTGGGCCGGTGTGACCTGCCCGCTAGGACATCGGGAGTGTCTCGCCGTGCCACCGCGATCATTCTGACGGACGACGTCCGCGCCGAGCTGGCCCGCCGTGTCCGGTCGGCGACCGTGCTCCGCCGTGCCTGGCTGCGCGCGAGGATCGTGCTCGCGGCGGCCGGTGGAGCGGGCAACGCGGCGATCGCCGCTCAGCTTGATGTCTGCGAGGACACCGTCAGCAAGTGGCGGGGCCGGTTCGCCCGCGAGGGCCTGGCGGGGTTGGCTGACCGGCGCCGCTCGGGCCGGCCACGGTCCGCGGGTGGAGTTCGAGTACGAACGCGGCGGGACGGTGGCCTACTTCGCCGCCTACGACGTCCAGCGCGCCCAGGTCATCGGCCGGATCGAGGACACCACCGGGATCGTCCCTTTCGGCCGGCTCGCCGCCCAGGTCATGAACAGCGAGCCGTACGCCTCGGCGCGGCGGGTGTTCTGGATCGTCGACAACGGCTCGTCCCACCGGGGCCAAGCCTCCATCGACCGGATGCGCGCAGCCCACCCGACCGCGACGCTGGTCCACCTGCCGGTCCACGCGTCCTGGCTCAACCAGGTAGAGGTGTACTTCTCGATCCTGCAGCGCAAGGCGATCGAGCGTGGCGACCTCGCCGACTTCGCCGACCTCGACGCGCTCGCCGCCCGCGTCATGGGCTTCCAAACGCTCTACAACCAGACCGCGACCCGGTTCGACTGGAAGTACACCCGTGCGGACCTGCTGAAGACCGCCAGCCGCCTCAACCTCGCCGCATAACCGACGAACTTGCAGCGACACCCACTAGGACTCCAGGTGACGATGTCTATGCGTGTTGTGTATGCCTGCCATCGGTCTCTGGCATAGCCACATCAGTCCTGAAGGACCGACGCTCGTGATGTCCAGACCTGGGCGTGTCGTCGTCGGCGGCTTCCTGACCGCCGCCCGGGTCCAGGAGCCGCAAGCGCCGGATTGGCCAACCAACGTGACTTCCGGCTGTCACAGTTGGACTGGTGCTGTCACAGCCTAGCTGCAAAGAGTAACGACTCATCGCAGATCGTTCCCGCCGCGTCCAGAGCCCGGTATCACTGACCGCCCTCGCCGAACGGCTCCTGCGCCCCGAGACGGTCACGGCCGCTCTCCCGGCCGAGGCCGCGGCCAGTCTCGCCGACGGCCTGCCCGGGACGGCACTGCTGCACGCCCGGCTGGCGGCCGTCCACCCTGATTTCGCCACAGCCGCGGCGAACCACTGGACCCACGCAGCCCGCCAGACCCCGCGAGGCGCCCACCCCACTGGCGTGTACCACGCCGGCGCTGGCCTGGCCGCTTCGCTGATCATCGCCGGGTACCACCGCACCGCCCTCACCCATCGGCCGGTGAGCACTCCATGGCACGTCTACGACGTCATCAGCGGCCTCAGCGGACCGTCACCCAGACGCTGTCACCGTGCACCCCTCCGGCGCGTTCGACCCCACGCGCCGTTTCGGCTTCGCCCACCTCGCCGGGAACGCGGCCACCGTCCGGCCCGRCTTCCTCACTGGCGCTGCCGGAACGGCGCTCGCTCTCGCCGAGTACGCCGGGTGCCCCATGCCCGAGGACCTGCGCACGACTTGGGACGCCCTGCTGCTCTTGTCCTGACCCTGCCCGGCCGAGGCGGTCAAACCGCGGCGGGTACCTGCTCGGCCACCCGGACGAGAACCCGACTGTCGCGCTTGTCGACCGCAAGCAGCACACCTGGCATCTCCGGAGGGACGGCGTCAGCCGGATATGCCTCGATCCACAGCCGGACGCCCTGCCCACCGTCACGGTCCCAGTCGCGGACCCGCTCGGCGAGCCRGGACGCCAGCTCGCCGCCCCGCGGGCCGTAGCCGCAGGCACCGATCTCGTAGCTGGGCATCTTCGCATCGCCGGTAGGACTCGGCCGCGTCGTGAGATAGGCCAGAGTCCCGCCCTCAACAATCCCCATGCTTCCCCACGGTCCCTTCGGCGCCATCAGTCGGCCGTCATCGACCGCAGCCCGCGACACTAGGAGCCGGCAGAAGCCCTCCAGCGTGGCCAGCCAGAAATCGAGATGCTCTGTCCAGCCCCACGGGACGGCGACCCCGGTCCRGCACGCCGCCACAGGGTGATCCAACGCGCCCCGCAACGCCGAGGCATCCACCGGGCGATCGTCATCGAGCCGAATTGTCAGGTCCGGGCCGGCACCGACCCGGATGTTCTGCTCGCGAACGGCACCGAGAGCACGCATCGGCATGAACCCGTCCTCCACGACCGACCGGCTCCGTAGAACCGCTCCGGCCCGCTCGAACACGACCGTTCGAGTCAGCCCGAGGATCCGCAGCGGCACCACCAGRCGCCCGTCCTCGGCCAGCTGCACCCACCAAGCTCGCGGGATATCCCAGGCACCCGCTTATCCGGATTTTGATCTTGAAATTTTGGGTGGGATTGGTGGCATTCCGAGTGGTGCTGGTTTGGAGGTGTTGCGGGCTGCGCGGTCCAGGCCGGCGAGCTTGCGCTGTGCGGCTTCGAGGCTGGTCTTGAGGCCCTCGACTTCGCCCTGCCAGCCGTTGGCTTTGGCTTCCTCGATGCGTTCGCCGAGGTTGCGGATGATCTGTTCGAGGCGGGTGCGTTGGCGGGGGTCGACGCGGAGCATGGGGCAGCGGACGCAGGCGTGTTCGTGGATGCAGGGGGTGCCGTAGGGGCGTCCGCAGTCGCCGAGTTCGAGGCCGTTGTGGCGCGGCGCTGTTTGACGACTCCCGCGGTGTCGCTCTTGCGCACCGGGCTGGGGAACGCCCAAGGCGCCCAGGAAGGGTCCGACAGTGCCCATTCGGCGATGTCGAGGTAGAAGGCGCGGACCGTGATCAGGGTGTCGATGTGTCGTTGCCGGGTCGGGCGGCTGCCGCCGTTCTGGGGAAAACGCAGCCGTTCCTTCCAGGGATCCGTGACCTCGCGTGGCAGATTGAGGGTGTCGATGCCGGGGTGATGGCGTTCGAGGTCGGCCCAGAACGCCCCGGCGAGACGGCCGACGAGCATGCGGAAGGTGCTGTAGTCGAGCGCGGGACGCCGCTCGTCGAGGTAGCGGATCAGCAACTCGCGGATCTGCCGGTCGGCGATGCCGTGGCGGTCCACGAGTTCGGCGGTGCTCTGCGGGCCGGTGCGCATGGCGGCGTGCAGCGTGGAGTGCGGTGGGAAGACGCCCAGGTCGACCATCATCTGCCAGGCCAGGTGGGAACCGTCACGCGTCCGGCCGCGGCTGGGCGCCGTGGCTGACTGGAACGCGAGGAGGTCGCCTGTGGTCACCTCGTTCAGGCTGCCACCGGTATGGATCACGATCGCGGTCAGGACGTTCAGCGCCTTCCTGAGCACGTTCTCGGAATGGCCGCCACACGCCCGCGCGGCGTCGGCCGCGCAGGCGAACAACTCCGGGCTCACCAGGTCGCGGACGACCGCGAA
>NZ_MOMD01000082.1:0-18057 GCF_001983015.1 Frankia sp. CcI156 | reverse complement strand
ACGACCCCGACGCCGCCGAAACCCTCTGGCGCCACCACCTCACCACCACCCCCCACACCCCCCACCAACCCACCACCCCCCTCGACCTCCTCGGCGAGTAGTCAGATCTCCTCGGCGAGGAGTGAACCCCGGGCGTCCGCTTGCCGTTCGCGACGCTCCTCCCGGATCCGGGGACCGCTGTGGGCGCGGCATCGGTCCTCCGGTGGAGACCACGACGACACATCCAGAGAATCGGCGGTGAGGCAACCGTCGAATGCCACACAATGCCGCCATGCTGTGGTCGGTGCGCCGCGTTTCGCGTTACCGTGTGCCGCATGCCGTCGGCAGGTCTGGCCTGGCAGACACTCTCCRATCCGGGCGCGCTCGCCCTGGTCGACCCCGAGTCCAACCGGGCCGCCGCGCTGGCCCGGYCGCACCCCGCGGACCTGCCCATGGTCCAGATCGTCGACCTCGAACGTCTCGTCTGCGGTTGGCTGGCTCCGGCCAGCCGCCCGCAGTCCGAGCGGCACCTCCGTGAGCAGATGATGGTCGATCCGCTGCACACCCTGCGCGGGATGTGCTGGCTCATGGCGATGTGGGTCGTCGCGATACATCTCCGGACGGGACGACAGCCGACCGCCGTCGTCGCCGACCTGGCGTTCCCGGGGATCTGGCGAGGACCGGAGGCCCCGAAAAACGCCCAGCTCTGGGAGAACCTCGCCGGGCGGATTCGGCTCGGCGTCCTCGCCGCTCTCACCAGCGACGCGGCGACCGACGAACAGTTTCGCGAGGCGCTGCGCCATCCCGCCGACATCACGTCGATTCTGGTGCATTACGCCCTGCCCATGATGGCGGGCCTGCACCGGCAAATGCTCGACAACGGCGTGGATCCGAAGGAGATGGCGGGCACGTTGGCGCTCTACACCGTAGACCCGCAGGAACGGACCACCGCCTGCTTCCGCCCGCTGACCTGATCAGCGGCCRTCACCCCCGGGCTGCGTCTTGCGGGTYGGCGAAGGACGCGGGCCACGAGCCGCGGCGGCCGAACGCGCCGCGGAACCGAGGCGTAGCGACGGTGCGGCACGCAGGGGCGCATTCGGCCGGGCCGACCGGGCCGGGGTGGCCAGCGACCCCGGGCTCGGCACGGGCGACGCCGGACCCGGGACGGGCGACGCCGGACCCGGGACGGGCGACGCCGGACCCGGGACGGGCGACGCCGGACCCGGCACGGGCGACGCCGGACCCGGCACGGGCGACGCCGCGGAGAGGACGGGAACGGCCGAAGCGGCGGGCCCCACCGCAACCGCGGGGACGGTCTGGTCGGCGGCGTCGATGTAGACGACGCGGGTACTACCGCCGTGTCCGTGGATGGCAAGCAGCGTCTCCATCGTCGGATAGATCCCGATGGAATCGTGTTCGGAGTCCCACCACAGCACGCAGGTGCCGTCGGGGGCCTKCGCCCCGAACGCGACCGCACCCGTCCCGGAGACGCCGGAGACGTCAACGTCACGCTCCAGCTGAAACCGCCGCACCTGGCGAGCGGACATCGCCACGACCTCCTCACGGGGCACCGTACCGTACCCGTAGGCATCGCCCGCGATCCGGCTGGCGCAGCCGACTCAGCGCCGTCGCCGACCTCGTGCCTCGCAACCAGCGGGGCGTCGCGGCTCGGCCGGATCGACCGGCCGATGCTACCTCTCAGGCGGACTTCGGCCGGTTGGCCCACGGTAGCCGGCAATGTCGGGGTGGGTCATCCGTATGCCGTCGTGGCAGCGCGAGGGTGATCCCAGCACGCGGTAGCTCCACGCGGTAGCTCGCGGGTGGACCGGATGTGTCCGGGCGCGGGGACACCGCCCGAGCATGACGGTCACCTGGCCCGATGCACGGTCACCGCGGAGGCGGGCCGGTCCGCCGGCGGTCCGAGATATCGGTCATAGCCGGTCTCATTCCGTAGCCGACGGKCCAGGAACGCGACCGTACTCAGAGCGTTGATGATGTTCCGTGACGACGGCAACGGCGGCACTTCGGCCGCCACGCGGCCCTAACCCGATCCGGAACCCTGCCCCGCTCTGGCAACCGGACTGCCGCGGCGCGCGGACGCCTCACCCAACAGCTCGGCAATCTCCTCCACACAGCCGCCACAGCCCGTCCCGGCATCACATCGCTCGCCGACGGCGTCAACGTCGCAGGCACCCGAGGCGATCACGTTGCGTAGCAACCGGTCGGACACCGCGAAGCACGAACAGACGAGCACCGCACCTCACCACGCCCGAGACAGCCAGCACGCGGACGGCCAAGCGGCAGTTCGCGACCCTGTCGATCCGTCGATCTGTCGATGATCCTTCGACCCCGTGGAGYGGTCGACCCCGTGGAGCGGCCTTAGCTAAGGCTTCCCTAAGCAGAGGATGCCATGGGCCACCCGCCGCAGGCAAGACAGTCGCGCATCCGCGACATCATCGTGGCACTGGGCCGGAAATCGGCCGGGCCCGACAGTCCCGCCGGACCCGAGATCCGGCCGGACTGCAGATCGGCCGGATCAGCCGAGATCCGGCTCGCCCAGAATCAGCTGTCGGGCCACGGAACGATCTCGACCCGACGGTTGGCCGCCCGTCCCCGAGGCGTGGCGTTGTCGGCCACCGGCCACCGGGAACCGAACCCGGCGACGCGTATGAGGTCGGGACGTACGCCCCGGTCCGTCAGGTAGTCGGCAATCACCTGGGCCCGGTCCAGAGACAACGCCTGATTGAGGGTCGCCGACCCGGAGGCGTCGGCGTGGCCGCCGACCAGGACCACGACCCGGCCGGCGCGCAGCGCCGCCGCCACCCGGTCAAGCCAAAGGCGGGCCGGGGGGCTCAGCGTTGCTGCGCCGACCGGGAACGTCACGTTCCGAGCGTCGAGGGCGGCGCGTAGGGCCGCGAGGGCCCCGGCATCGGAGGTGGACTTCGCCGCCGCGGCGGCAGGCTTCTCGCGCGGGACGACAAGCCGGTTGTCCAGGGTGGCATCGGGGACGGTGGTACCGGCCGCTGCCAGCACCTGGGCGCCGAGGCGCCGCCTCGTGGCCTCGTCGGGGGCACTGCCGGCCACCGCCACGGTCGTCCCGGAGACCGTGACCGAGTGGCTCCCGGGAAAACCGCGCAGCGCCGCCGCGACGGCGGCCACCACCTCCACCGGCGGCTCCGCCACGGCCGGGTCGACCCGGACCTCACCGGTCACCGAGCCGCCGCTCGCGTCCGCCACGGCAGCGAGCAACGCGGCACGGCTCGCCCGGTCGGGCACGGTCGCCGTGATCGACAGTCCTCGGCCGGCCACAGCGAGCACCAGGGGGCGCGCAGGTTCGGTCGCGATGACCACGTCGTCGCCGAGACGCGCGGAGGTCGTGCCGGCGACCGCGGCCGAGGCTCGCGCCTGTTCGGCGGCGGCGGCACTCGGGAAACGACCGGTGACAACCGCCTCACGCCCCTCGACGTGAACCTGGGCGTGCACGCCGCCGGTGGACCGGACCGCCGCGGTCGCCCGGGCTGCGAGATCATCCTCAATGGGACCGCGGCGCAGGGCGAACGCGACAAGGGCAAGCAGCAACCACGCCAGCACGAGTGCGATGGCGAAGGCGACCGGGCGCGGACGTTGCAGACGCACGGTCGTGGACAGGGACATCGATCGGACTCCGAGCGGGATCGGACCGGACGCGGGATCTTCGAGGTGGCGCTGATCGTCGGGACAGGGCCGATCTTCGAGGTGGTGTGGGGAGAGGGGTGCCGCAAGGTCGGACGCGGCCGGGAAAACCGCTGTCCCGCAACTTTCGCACATCGGTCCCAGAAGTAACGCATCGGGGCGAAAGATGCACCCACCTGGGGAGCCACACCAGGCCGACAGCGGTCGGATCGGYACCGGTCGGATCGGCACCGGCCACCCACCGCGATCAGTTCGCGTGCGCTCCATCGGCTCGCGCCACCGGTGTGACCCGCATCGCCATGCTGGAGGTGGCCGGCGGGGCGGGCGGAGGCACCGGTGACGGCGGCGGCGCCAGTGAAGACGGCGGCGGCGCCAGTGAAGACGGCGGCGGAGACGGCAGTGGCACGGACACCGGTGCCAGCGCGTTCGGCGCAAGCTGCGATCCGGCTCCCGGCACGGCCGGCTGCCCAGCGGCACTCCCCACGAAACCGACCCGGGACCGCCACCCGGCGACGAGCGCGACCGCACCGGCGGCGCCGCCCAGGACCGCCCATCCGGCGACCGCGTCCAGGAGATAGTGGTTCGACGTCGACATGACGACGAACAGGGTCGCCGCCGGATAAAGCGCGCCGAGTACCCGGACCAGCGGTCGGCGCCCGAAGCGCACCAGCAGGAAACCGCACCACAACGACCATGCGCAGTGCAGCGACGGGAGCGCGGCGTACTGGTTCGTCAGTCCCTCCAGCCCGTCCGGGGCGGCGCTCGCGCTACCGCTCCACCATCCCCAGCCCTCGAAGTGGGACATGGTGTCGACATAGGACGTGCCGGTGAGCAACCGGGGCGGGGCGGTCGGGAACAGGAAGAACCCGACCAGGCAGATCAGAGTGGTGATCACCAGCGTCCAGCGGGCCTGAGCGTACCGGGGGGGGTGCCGACGATGCATCCACACCAGCAGGGCCGGCGTCACGACGAAGTGCAGCGTCGCGTAGTAGTAACAACAGACGACCGCCAGCACCGGTACACTCTGCAACCAGCGGTTGAGCCCGAGCTCGGGATCGAGATGCAGGAAGGTCTCYAGGCGCAGGAGATCGTGGCCCATCCGCATCGCCTCGCCGGTGGAGGCGTCGGCCACGGCACGGGTGCCGGTGTAGGAGTAGTACAGGATCACCAGCATCAGCACCTCGACCCACCAGACCAGCAGGCCGGTGGTCTGGTTGCGCAAGCGCCTCACTATGCACCTCTCGAACGTCRCACCCGCACGAGACGCCGCGCCCGCGCGCCTCGACGCCCTCGGGCAGGACCGCACGCGCGAACGGACCGGCGCACCGACCGTCGCGACGRGCCGGAGCGTCTCGACAGCTCGCTCTCCATACCCTTRCTCAACAGCATGAGCCGTTCGCGACCGTCACGGGCCGATCCGTCGTTTACGACACCTCCCCCGGACGGAAATTCACCGCCTGCTCGCCCGCCCGACTCCTCCCCCTGACCGGCTGTCCCCGTCCCGCCACCCCGCCACCGCGCGCCATCCCGCGCCATCCCGCCCCCGCCATAGCGGTGGGAGCGGCCGAGGGCGCACATTGGCGACGCCCGGCACCGAACCGGTCGGGCCGGGCGTCGTCCACGCTGCCGCGGGTGCGAGGCCGCGATCGCCCGGTCAGGCGCCGGCGCCCGCCGCGCCGGTCCTGGGGGTGGCGGTMACGGGCCCGGGCGTGACTGTGCTCACCGCGGAGTCGAGGCTCACCACGGGGGCGAGCTGGTCGGACACCGGCAGCGCGCTGCCCGCCTTCCACGTGGCCCAGGGGACCGACCACGCGTTGCCGAGCTGTGAGGTGTCCGGCGGYCGACCGGTGTTGACGATGTCGATGATGTCACCGAGCCGGGTGAAGTTGTAGAACCACTGGGCGTCGGCGGGTGAGGCGTTCACGCACCCGTGGGAGACGTTGGCTCGCCCCTGGGAGGGCACCGACCAGGGGGCGGAATGCACGTACTGCCCGCCACTGGTGTAGTTGACCGCCCACTGGACCTTCTCGTAGTAGTAGTCCGGATTGCCCTGGGGGATGCCCACGGTGGCCGAGTCCATGATCACTTCGGGTGACTTGCCCAGCACGTTGTGCGGGCCGTCCATGCTCGGCAGACTGGGTCTGCCGAGACTGACCGGCATCGTGCGCAGCAGTTGCCCGTCCCGGAAGACCTTCATCGTGTGGGTGGCCGAGTCGACCTTGGAGACCTGGGCGGAGCCGATGACGAAGTCCATCGCCCGGTCCTTGACCCCGAGCCGGCCCCCGCCCGCGTCGTAGCCGGCGAAGTTAGCCTCGACGTGCACCTTCGTCCCGGGCTTCCAGTACCCCTCCGGTCGCCACATGACGACCCGGTTCGACAGCCAGTTCCACGCGCCGAGGACCGGCGGATCGGTCCGTACGACCAGCCGGCTCTGGACGGCGGCCCGACTGGACGCGGGGGCGCTGAACGTCAGGCTGATCGGCGCGCCGATCCCGACGGTCTGGCCCGCGACCGGCTCCCAGGAGACCTTGAACGACTTCGCCGGGACGCCGGTCACGAAGCTGGTCCGCACCGACGTCGTCCCGGCGATGCCCGTCGCCGGGGACGTTGACGCCTCGACGTCGTACCGCGAGTCGGCGAACAGCCCGCCGGAGGATGTCCAGGTCCGATGATCGGCCGAGAAGGTGCCGGGCATTGTCCCCGGCTCCGTCTTCTCCGACGCGCTCGCCCCCCGGTTGACGGAGACCGCGGCCAGCGGGGCGTTGCCGCGCACGACGATCGGGCTGGTCAGCGCCACCCCGGTAGCGCCGTCCCTCGGCGTGACCGTCACGCTCGCCGCCGGATCCGGGGCGGGGGTGGCCCCGGCCGGCGCCGGTGACGCCCCCCCGCCGGAACAGGCCGCCGCGGACAGCACCGCGGCGAGCAGAAGCGTCCCCCCCGGCCACCGCCGGGGCCGGCGACCAGGCGATTCCGCCGGCCGGGATTCCGGCCTGGCCGAGTGACCCCACCCACGGKAAATACGCGGGGGAATCATTACCGAGCGAGACATGTAATGCCCCCTCCCGAAGACCGCGCCGGCAGCATCGCCGGACGGGAAGCTACGTCCGAACGGTACCCAGAGATCAACCCCACGTACCCTCGATCAGCGTAATCTACGGCGCCAACCGGCAGATCATCACCCGGTGTCGAGCATCTTAATACGGAGAGTAGCACTCTCCAGGCGTCCCACATACACCCCTCCCCTTCTCCCCTTCTGACGCACGAACGCCTTCCCAGGTTGCCCGCCCCGGAGGACATTTCACCGACCACCCGAAACGACGGCCAGAACCCACGGCGATATCAAAGAAGACGCAACCCGTCACCCGCGCAGATGAGTTTCCGCAACCAGAGACGACTGGGCGGTACACGGCACCGCCGGCATGCGGGACCATTGACGTCTCACTGGCTTTCCATTGCCGGAAGCCGCCCGGACGGGCCACCACCGCGTGATCCCACCCCCGCGGTCCACACGGCTCGGAGGGGCACCCAGGCGACAGGCCGGGGCGACAGGCCGGGGCGCCGGGCGGCACGAGTCGGGCGCGCGAAACTCACCGTCGGTCCGGGATGTCACCCGGTCCAGCAGAATGGTCGGGCCACGTTCGGCGGTCTCCGGCCCGTACCGGTGCCGGCACGACACCGGTGCGGCGCCGGGACGGTCGGACCCACGGCAGGCCGATCGACCCGGTCGGGCGAAAGGCGCACTCCGGACAAGGGAAATGACCGTCCCACGACAGGGAGGCCACATGGCGATCGTTCTCGGGCCCAATCAGTATGGAAAGGCGGAGGTCCGTCTCGTCCACGTGGCGCGGAACGGACCGGTGCACCAGATCACCGATCTGAACGTCTCCACCGCGCTTCGTGGTGACTTCGCCGCCGCGCACCTGTCCGGCGACAATGCGCACGTGCTCACCACGGACGCGCAGAAAAACACCGTCTACGCCYTCGCCCGCGAGCACGGAATCGGCCAGATCGAGGATTTCGCGATCCGGCTGGGTCACCATTTCGCCGGATCCCTCCCGGGGATCGACGGCGCCCGGATAGAAATCGAGCAGTACCGGTGGGACCGCATCCAGGTGGATGGGGTGCCGCACGACCATGCCTTCAGCAGGTCGGCTGGGGAGAAAAGGACGACGGTCGTCACCCTCGACCGTGGCACGGCCTTCGTCGTGTCCGGACTCGCCGGGCTGGTCCTGCTGAAGTCGACCGGCTCGGRATTCTCGGGGTTTCTCCGCGACCGGTACACCACACTGCCCGAGACGACAGACCGCATCCTGGCGACAGAGGTCACCGCCCGCTGGCGCTACGCCCAGTCAGACCTCGACTTCGGGCGGCTGTTCGACGGGGTACGGACGGCTCTGGTCAGCACCTTCGCGAGCCTCCACAGCCTGGCTCTGCAACAGACCCTGTACCGGATGGGCGAGGCGGCRCTGACCGCGCACGCCGACGTCRCCGAAATCCGCCTGTCAATGCCGAACAAACACCACTTTCTGGTTGATCTAGAACCGTTCGGGCTCGATAATCCCAACACGGTCTACTACGCTGCGGACCGGCCGTACGGCAAGATCGAGGGAACGGTCCTGCGCGATGACGCTCCCGACCCGGGGCCGAGCTGGCTGACCCTCCCGGGATTCTGCTGACCGGTGCGGACCCCCGACAGGCGGTGCGGCGTCCCGGACGCCTGTTCACGGGACGCCTGTCCCGGACGCCTGTTCACGGGACGCCTGTCCCGGACGCCCGTCCCAGCGGCGCAGCGTAAGGCGGTCGCCGGGCATAAGTGTGAGGGCATGCGCGGCGTCACCGTCGCGCACGGCGAGGGCCGCCATCCCCGCCGAGTCGACGTAGAGCACCGCCTCCCCCGGGCCGACCGAGCCGAAGGTGACCCCCACGGCCAGTTCAGTCATCGGGCCCGCGGCCGCGAGCGGGCCGGCCGCCTGCTCGGCCCCGGTCAGGCGGTCCCGCCGGAGCGGTCGCAGCACCGCCCGACCCGGCGGGCGCAGCCCGGCCGCGCCGAGCAGCGCGCCGGAGGCCGCGAGCTGGACGTTGCCGAACGTGTCGACGAGGACCACCTCGGTCTCCACGGTCCCATCCGGGCGTAGCCGGGCCAGGGCCGCCCGGGGACGGACCAGGGTCGCCGGCTCCACCGGCTCACCGACCTCCTGGAGCGGTGTCCCGCGCGCCAGGGCGGCAGCCACCGGGGCGAAGACGTCCCGGCCGTGGAACGTCGCGGGGGTTGCGGGCCGCACCTCCAGCGTGACCGCGGCCTCGATCCCCCCCAGCCGCTCGGCCGCGGAGATCAGCAGGCCGTTGTCCGGCCCGACCAGGTGACCGCCGACCGCGCGCAGTGCCAGGGCCCGGCGCGACGTGCCCACCCCGGGATCCACCACGGCGAGGTGCACCCCCCGAGGCAGGGAACCCACCGTCTGGGCGAGCACGGCCGCCCCCCGCCGCACGTCCCCCGGCGGCACCAGGTGGGTCACGTCGATGATCCGGGCATCCGGCACCGTCTGCAGGATCACCCCGTGGCAGGCTGCGACGAAGCCGTCGGCGAGTCCGTAGTCAGTGGTGAAGCTGATGCACCTCACCGGCTCAACCTGACGTCAACCCGATGGCTGACGTCAACCCGATGGCCCGGAGACGGACGCCTCGCCGAGCCCGGTGCCGTCCCGGCCCGGTGGGTCCGGATGGCCGTGCACCCAGCCCTCGTCATCCACCCAGCCCTCACTGTCGACCACCCGGTGGGGATCGGCCTCCAGGGCCGGCAGTTCGCCCGCCGCCGGCTGGCCCGGATCGTAGCTGACGGGCCGGTCGCGTTCGGGCGTCGGACCACCGTTGGCGATGACCACCGCGACCCACGGAATGATCACGGCCATCGCGACGGCGACGAACCGTAGCCAGCCGTGGAAGGCGACCACGGCGAGCACGAAGCAGAGCATCCGGAACATCATCGAGAGGAGGTAACGCACCTCCCGCCGATGGATGTCCCACTGCCGCGACCGGGCCGCGGACGTGATCAGGACCGTGTCCTGCCGCCTGAACATCACGCGTACACCTCGATGGCTCTCACTCCCCGACCGGTGCRCCGCCCCGTGCCTCCAAATATCCTCCTCACCGGCGCCCGGGGAAAATGCCGGCGGCCGGCGTGCGACGGTGCGGACCAGGAACCACGGCGTCCGCSGGGCGCCGTGTCGGACGACACCATGTCAGCTAGCACCATGTCAGGTGACACCACCTCAAGTGACAACATGTCAAGCAGTATCATGTCAAGTGGCACCATGTCGGACGGGAATCCGGCCCGGATCCGCCGACCGGATGAACAGCCGGTCGTGTGCACCCGTACGGTGCACCAAGCTGTGCCAGAACGTTCATGTAACGGTCGGCTGGCCGTCTGCGGCACGGCTCCATGCCCTGCCACCGTGCTCGTGTGCGCATAGCGGTGATCACCGAGTCGTTCCTCCCCCATGTTGACGGGGTGACGAACACGGTCTGTCGAGTGCTGGAACATCTGCGGGACCGGCAGCACGAGGCGATGGTCATCGCGCCGGCTCCGGCGCCCGCCGCCCGACGCGCGGCGGCGCGCAGCCACGCCGGCGCACCGGTGCTGTGGGCACCGTCGGCTCCCCTACCGGGTTACCCGGCGTTTCGCTTCGCAGTCCCGTGGCCCGGGCTTCCCGCCGCCTTACGGGAGTTCAACCCGGACATCGTCCATCTGGCGGCGCCCGCCGGCCTCGGGGCGCAGGCGGTGTTCGCGGCGCGGCGCCTCGGCATACCGAGCATCGCCGTCTACCAGACGGACATCGCCGCGTTCGCAGCCCGCTACGGGCTGGCCACCGCGGAACGCACGATCTGGCACTGGCTCGCCATCGTACATCGGCTCGCGGCCCGGACCCTCGCGCCGTCCTGGGATGCCGTCGACACCCTCCTGAGCCAGGGCGTGCAACGGGTCGCCCGCTGGAGTCGGGGGGTGGACCTCGAACGTTTCCACCCGGCGCACCGGGACGACGAGCTGCGCCGCCGCCTYGCTCCGAACGGCGAGGTCCTGGTCGGCTACGTCGGCCGGCTGRCCCGGGAGAAGCGGGTGGAGCTGCTCGGAGCGGTGTCCGACATCCCGAACACCCGGCTCGTCGTCGTCGGTGACGGCCCCTCCCGTCCCACCCTGGCCCGGTCGATGCCGAACGCGGCGTTCCTCGGATTCCGCGCCGGGCAGGAGCTCTCGGCCGCGGTCGCGAGCCTCGACGTCTTCGTCCACACCGGCATCCACGAGACATTCTGCCAGGCGGCGCAGGAGGCCAAGGCGAGCGGGGTACCGGTGGTCGCCCCTGCGGCGGGCGGGCTGCTTGACGTTGTCGAGCACGGCCGCACCGGGCTGCACTACACTCCCGGCGACCCCGCGGCCCTGCGGGCGCAGGTCGCGGCCCTGACCGACGACCTCCCTCGTCGGGTGGCGATKGGTGCGGCGGCCCGGGAGTCGGTCGCGGGATGCGGGTGGAGCGCGATCGGCGACGAGCTGCTCGGCCACTACCGTGACGTGCTCGGCACCGGCGGCGGGGCCGGTCGCTTCGGCCGCCTCAGGCACCCCGGCCCGGTCATCGAGGGACGGAGCGGACGGCGGGGCGGACGACGGGACGGATGGGACGCACGCAAGCGGCCCGGGACGGGAAACGACGACGGGTGGTCAGCATGAAGATCGTGCAGGCGGCAAACTTCGTCGCGCCGGCCTCCGGCGGCATCCGGACGACACTGCGCCACCTCGCCGCCGGCTACACCGCGGCGGGCCACGAGGTCGTCCAGATCATTCCGGGCGAGCAGGACGCCGAACTGGTCCGGCCGGATGCCCGCGTGCTCCAACTGCGCGCCCCCCGGCTACCCGGAACCGGTTACCGGATCATCACCGAGCCGTGGCGCGTCGCCGACCTGCTCGACCGGGAACGGCCCGACCGACTCGAGGTCCACGACCGGGCGACCCTGCGTCCACTGGCCCGATGGGCCCGCCGTCGCGGGGTGCCGTCGCTGGTCGTCAGCCACGAGCGGCTCGACCGCCTGCTCGGCACCTGGACACCCGCACCGTTGCGGGGAGTCCTGCCGGTCTCGACAGCCGCGGACCGGGCGAACGCCTCGCTCGCGGCCGCCTTCGACTCCGTCGTGGCGACGACGGCCTGGGCGGCGGCGGAGTTCGTCCGCATCGGCGCCGGCAACCTGCGCCACGTTCCGCTCGGCGTCGAGCTCGACCGTTTCTCCTCCGCCCACCACGACCTGACCCTGCGACGCGCCTTCGCCCGTGACCAGGAGGCGCTGCTGGTGGTGGCCAGCCGGCTGGCACCGGAGAAGCGGGTCGACCTCGCCGTGGACGCGGCAGCTGAACTCGTCCGCCGCCGGGTGCCGGCGCGCCTGGTGATCGCCGGTGACGGGGCCCATCGGGGCCGGCTGGAACGGCATGCGGCCGGGCTGCCGGTGACCTTCCTCGGGTTCGTGGCCGACCGGGAACGGCTCGCCGGCCTGCTGGCGACCGCCGACCTCGCGCTCGCCCCCGGCCCGGTGGAGACCTTCGGGCTGGCCGCTCTGGAGGCGCTCGCCAGCGGCACCCCGGCAGTGGTGCACCACGCCAGCGCGCTCGCCGAACTGATCGTCCCGGGAGTGGGCACGATCGCCGCGGGCAGCGGATTCACG
The DNA here is from genome assembly GCF_001983015.1 of Frankia sp. CcI156. Classification (NCBI taxonomy): domain Bacteria; kingdom Bacillati; phylum Actinomycetota; class Actinomycetes; order Frankiales; family Frankiaceae; genus Frankia; species Frankia sp. CcI156. The sequence goes on along the minus strand of NZ_MOMD01000082.1, from coordinate 5,703 downwards.
TTCGCCGACGCCGTCGTGGACCTGCTGTCCGCCTCGCCTGCGCAGATCCACGCGCGCCGGATCGCGGCCCGGGCCCGCGCGGAGCAGTTCCCCTGGTCGGCCACGGTCGCGGGCTTCCTTGCCTGCCACGACTCGCCCGGTCCGGCCGCCCCGGGCACGGCCTTCCCGCAGCCACCGGCGCCGCCGCTCGCGGCCTGACTCGCGGCCTGAAAGGCGGGCAGAGCCATGGACTCCGGCACCGGATCCCGGCGGTTCGTCGCGCTGGGCGACAGCATCACGGTCGGCCTCGGCGACGGCGTGACGATGGGACGCGAACACCGCCGCCCCGCGACGGGAGGACGGGGCTTCGCCGCCCGGCTCGCCGCGTGCCTGGGCCCGGCCGGCGCCATGGAATTCACCAATCTGGCCACCACGGGAGCGACCACGCACGACGTGCGTACCCGTCAGCTCCCCGTCGCCCTGTCGCTGGGCCCCCAGATCGCCAGCGTGATCGCCGGCATGAACGACGTGCTGAAACCGACGTTCGATCCGCTGCGGTTACGCCAGGACCTGGTCTGGACGGTGGGCCGACTGCGGGCCGACGGAGTCGTCGTCCTCACCGCTACCATGCCCGATCCMAGCCGGCTGCTCCCGGTGCCGGCGCCGTTCGGCCGGATCCTGAGCGAACGGGTCGAACGGCTCAACGCGGCGGTCCAGGCCGCGGCCCGGACGGACCCCGGAGTGTTGATGGTCGACCTCGGCGGGCACCCTGCGGTGCGCAGCCGGTCCAGCTTCGACGTGGACCGGATCCACCCGGGGCCACGCGGCCACCGCCTGATCGCGCAGGCGTTCGCCCACCGTCTGTCGCACGCCGGGGTACCACTCGTGGGTCTGCCGGACGGACCCGATCATGAGGAACCGGCTCCGGGAATCATCGAGCACTCCTACTGGCTGCTGAGCGTGGGCCTGCCCTGGCTGGCCGGGCGGTGCCTGCCCAGAGGCGACAAATGGCGCTATCACCCGGAAAAAGGTCTGGTAYGGCCCCCTCGGCGAGCCTGAAGGCTCCTCGATTGCCTACGGTAGGCAATGTGCTTCCCGCCCTGTCAGCGTCGCCCCGGTCCGGAGTCCTCACCGGATGGGGCAATGCGTGGCTTGCCGGGCTCGTCGGGCTCGACGACGTCATCACCCAGATGCACCGCGCGCTCGGTGGCGAGGCGGCGCCGCACACCCTCGGCGACGAGCCGCTCGTGCTGGGCCTGGGAGCCCTGCGTTCGGCCGGAGCGCAACGGCTCCGGCTGGTCCTGCCCGCCCCCGGGGACGCCACCGGCCTGCCCGGCCCGGCGGAGGTGAACAGGGACGCGATCACCGCCGGAGAGGCGATCATCGTGATCGGCCCGAACCCGCCGCTGGTGCTCGTCCCCGGGGTCGTCGTGCACGGGCCGGCCCTGGAGGGGCGGCTGGAGTCGGTGCACTGGCGGGTGCTCGTCGCGTCCCGCGTGCCACCGCCCGGAGCCGGCCTGCGCGCCGCGGAACACGACCTCAGCAACGCGATCCGCACCACGACGGCCGCGCTCATCGACCTCGACATCGCAAGCGCCCGCCCCGAGGTGCTCGCCCTGCTGCGCGACCGCGGGGTGGATGACCCGGGCCCGGGGCTGGGCCCGGGCCATCCACCGGGGGCGCACGCCCTGCTGGCCCGGGCGGAGCGGTTGTCGACCCTGCTCGACCTCGCCGCCCGGGACGACGGTGCCGCGGTGACCGCGAGCGAGATCGCCCGCAGGTCCGCGGCGCTGCGCAACCTTTCCGCGGCGGTGCGTCGCGCCTATGCGGCGGCCTACGACGCCTTCGACCCGACGTATGCCCCCGTGCCGCCCTCGAACTGACGATCGCCGGCTGTCCGCCCCGGCCGGCTCCGGTCAGTTCAGCCGAGGGCAGAAGTGCCCGGCCGGATCGTCCGGGCGACCGCACAGGACGCACGGTGGACGCCCGGCGGCGACGATCGTGCGGGCCCGTTCGATGAAGGCACGGGCCTGTTTGATCGACAGTCCCACCCGCAACGAGTCGAGCTCGTCCTCGCTCTCGGGGAGCCGGAACTCCCCGGGAGACAGCCCGGCCGCCTCGACGAAGACCCGATGGCCGTCCCAGGACACCGTGAGCTGGCCCAGATGGAAGTCCTCCTCGAACGGGGCATCCAGCGGGGCAAGATCGATCTCGACGTCCGAAGCGGTCGGAAGCACGATGCCCTGGGTCTGGCCCACCTGGCCGAGCAACGCKGTCAGCCCCTCCGCGAGGGCGGTGACCTCGGTTTTCTCCAGACCGACCGTCACGACCTGACCACGCCCGGCAGCCTGCAGGAAGAAGACCCGGTCACCCGGCTGGCCGACGGTTCCCACCACGAACCTTTCCGGGGATTCGAACACGTAGCGCCGCATATCTCCGATCGCTCCGTTACCTTGACTCGCTTCGTCGTTCGGTTCTGATCGCTTCGTTCCCCATCAGTATCGGTTCCCCATCAGCCTCGGTTCACCATCAGTATGGCCGCATCGCCGTGCGGTCCGCCCTCGCCCACCCTCCCGGATTCAGGACCACCCCGGATTCGGGTCCGCGGGGATTCAGGTCCGCGGGGGTTCAGGTCCGCGGCGGCCCGAGGGGCTCGCAGCAGTGCGCGGGGCAGTCCGCCGGCCATGGCCCGAGGCCGGTCAGCGACCGTCGGACACCGCCGGGACGACGCAGCTCCTCGATCAGTTCTCCCACCATCGAGACGAACCGCGGATCCACCCCGACGGTGCCCGCCCGCGTCGCCGGCAGGCCCAGCTCCCGCGCCCGTTCCAGGGCCCCCACGTCGAGGTCGTAGCGGACCTCCACGTGATCGCTGACGAACCCCAGCGGAATGATCACGGCACTGGCGGCCCCCGCCGCGGCCAGCTGCGCGAGCCGATCGCGCACGTCCGGCTCGAGCCACGGCACGCCCGGCGATCCACTGCGGCTGCAGAAGGCCAGGTCGAAGGGATGACGCACGCCGGTGATGCGTTCGATCCCCTCGATGATCACCGCCGCGGTGGCCCGCAGCTGGCGAGCGTAGGCGCCCTCGCCACGCCCGCTGGCGCGGGCCTGCGCGAGGGGGAGCGAATGGGCGGTGAAGATCAGATGGGCATCGGAACGCACCTTCGCCGGCAGGTCGGCCAGCGCCGCGACGCCGCGGTCCACCATCGGCTCCACGAACCCCGGATGGTCGAAGAACAGCCGCAGCTTCACCAGCTCGGGCGCACGGTCCCCCACCGCGGCGGCGGCTGCCGCGAGGTCCTCCCGGTACTGCCGGCATCCCGAGTAGGACGAGAAAGCCGAGGTGACGAAGCACGCGGCACGCCGGATGCCGTCGGCGGCCATCTGGGCGACCGTGTCGGTCAGATAGGGCGCCCAGTTCCGGTTCCCCCAGTAGACCGGCAGCCCGGGCAGCTCCGCACGCAACGCGGTGACCAGCGCCCGGTTCTGCTCGTTGAGKGGGCTACGCCCACCGAACAGGTGGTACTGCTCGGCGACGACCGCCAGCCGGGAGGCGGGGATGTCCCGGCCCCTGGTMACGTTGCGGAGGAACGGCAACACGTCGCCGGGCCCCTCGGGACCCCCGAACGAGACGAGCAGCAGGGCGTCCACGTCCCCCGATGCCCGGACGTCCCCCGATGCCCCGACGTCCCCCGATGCCCCGACGTCCCCCGATGCCCCGGCCCCGCTCATCTCGGCACGCTGCCGGCGATCTCCGCCGGATAGCTCGGGAAGTAGCGGGTGATCTCGGACAGCTCGAAGGTGGGCAGGATGGACCCGGCCGGTTCCCGCGCGAGCAGGAACGCGAACGACGCGCGGACCAACGCGATCAGGCCCGGCACATCGTCGGGCGAGAGCCCCACCGCCGTGAGCACCTTGTCATCGACCCGCACCCGGTAGTTGAAGGAGAGCCCGCGGACTCCCGGAGACGTCTCCTCCGCGACCTCGACGTCGAAGTCGCGGCCGCCGTACGGTTCCACCCGGATCACGCCCACCGACCCACCCCCTCGCGGTTGCGCCGACCGCACCGCCGCAGCCACCTCAACTGCTGAGCCACCTCAACTGAGAGGGAAGGCGCGCCCCTGGTTTCGATCAGCCAGCGGCGTGGCGGCACGGCGACGCCGCGCCATCTACGATATCCGTCGGCGCGCCCCACATGCGTCGCCGCCGGGCAAGAAGATCGCCTGCCCCGGCTCCCGCGCGGCAGCCGGGGCGGGCACCGGCCCACCCGGACGCCATCGCGGGTGATCCAGCCGATGATCAGACGGCCAGGTGAGCCTTCATGGCGCGGGCCCGCTCGCCGAGCTCGGGCATTCCCACGACCGTGACCCCGGCCGCGCCGAGCAGTTCGTAGCCCTGGCAGTCGGCGACGAACAGGCTGGGTTCCCGCCAGGCGATGACCACTCGGGGGATCTTCGCTTCCAGGATGAGYTGGGTGCAGGTGCGTGGCCACGACATGCGCTGGGAGCAGGGTTCGAGTGTGCTGTAGAYCGTCGCGGTGGCGAGACGGGGGTCATCGGGAGCGACCTTCGCGAGCGCGGACTCCTCGGCATGCACCGTGTCGTCGACCTCGCGGGAAAACCCGAACGCGATCTCCTCGCCGTTCTCGCCGACGATGACGGCACCCACCGAGTAGGCACCGGTGGCGGGCGGGCAGCGGTGAGCGAGCTCGATGGCCCGCGTCATCCACCGGTGGTCATYGATCTGGGCCATGAGGGGCTCGTCCTTTCTCGGGCGGGTCCGGCAACCGTCGAAGAGCCCATCGCCTGCCGGAACTCGACCCCGTAGAGAACTTTGGCAACGATCTAGATGGTTGGGCCTGCTGGGAGCGCACGGCGCTCGGATGAGACCTGTTCGCCCAGGTCGCGGACGGGTTCGAGCYGTGCCCACTCCTCGTTGCGGGCGAGGGTGCGCCAAATACCGGCGGCCCGGTTGAAGGTCGGGCCGTTGGTCACTTCCTTGCCGTCAACGATCATGAGGGCGTCGCTTGCTGCGGTGGCTGCCTGTTCGGGGTCCGGGTGGGTGCGGTGGATGAAGGCCCGTGCGAGTGCGAGATGGGTGCCGTCGACCCCATGGACGCACACACCAGCAAGGCCCTGCGGCTGTCGGACCCTCAGCGCCGCGCGCTGAGGGTCGTTCGCAAAGGCTCGGTCTCTTACCGGGCCGACAGCGTCGGTCACGGCTACTTCTCGGCGCGCGGCGCCTCTGAGATCACGCTCAACGCCCGAACGATCGACAGCCTAGTCAGGCAGGGTCTGATCGTCGAGGTTCCTGACCAGTTCCGTGACCTGCGCGGGGGGCTGGTTCGTGTCCGGCCGTACCGGCTGACCGACGCGGGCCGCACCGCCCTGGGGCTCGTCCATGAGGCCCCGCAGGCCGATGCCCCGGCGACGGTGGACGTTGCCGATGTCCGGGTTGGCATGGCTACGCCGCTGGGATGGGTCGACTACATCTCTCCGCTGGACCATGGCGGGGCCATCGTCTACTACCGGCCGTTCGATCGGTCCGCGCTCACGTGCCGCGCGTGGCCGCGCGGGGAGCGGCTGACGCTCGTTCCCTGCCCCCACGTCCCCAGCTACTTTGATCACTCCCACTGCGCGAAGTGCGGTCACGAGCTGGGGAGCGTGGCCGCGTGAGGCCCGCCATCACGCTCTGGTCGGACAATCGGGACGCCGCGTACGG
>NZ_MOMD01000081.1:0-18347 GCF_001983015.1 Frankia sp. CcI156 | reverse complement strand
TATTAATAGGTCGACACGCTCGGCGAGGCCCGACGCTCGGCGAATCGTCGCAGGTCAGTGATCATGCCGGCTTGCGCCGGCACCCTGTCCTGATGAGGATGTTGGTGCCGTCCGGTCCGACGTCGTCCCTCTGTGGTGCCTGCGAGCCCGTAGGTCAGTGTGGCGCGGAGGTCCTGAGGAATCCTGTCCTGCTGCCACGAGCGCGTACCTCAGAATCTTTGATGACAGGCCCTCCCCGGRCGGTCCGTGTGGATCACTGATCGTAAGGGAAGGAGGCGGTCTTTCATGGATGTGCTGATCGACCGGGTCGCCGGGTTGGACGTGCACCGGGACACGGTCGTGGCGGCGGTCCGGGTTGGCGGGCGTGGTGGCGGCCGGCGGGGGGAGGTGCGGACCTTCGCCACGACGGGAGCGGGACTGACCCGGCTGGCCGGGTGGCTGTCGGAACAGCGGGTTTCTCCGGTGGGTATGGAATCCACCGGCGTTATCTGTAGTTTTCAAGATCGAATATAGTTGTTTTGGCAGGTCAGGGCCGTCACGGACGCGTCCGCGACGGGGCGGGTCCGCTCGGCCGGATCAGTGTGCGGACCCGGGGTTGGCGTCGAGGCGCCGAGGCAGGGATAGCGCCGCGTGGGGTCGTCCGGCGCCGCGCTGGGGGCGGTCGTCACGTGACGACTGTGTCCGGGTGGCGCTCACGGGTCGTTGGGGTTGGTGTCGGTGCCGGCCGTGGCGTTGGGGCCGAGGCGGCGGCGGAGTATCAGGTTCTCCCCGTGGGCTGCGGCGAGCGCCTCGTTCAGCGCGGTGATCTCGGCGCGGTGGCGGGCTTTGAGTTCGCTGAGCTGCGCGGTCAGTGTCCGCACGACGTTGCTCGGCTGGTCCGGTTCCGCCGGTCGGGATGGCTGGGCGGTCTGTGTCGCGCGCAACTGCTCGATCCGGCTGCGCAGGCCGGTGTGTCGATAGAGGAAGTCCAGGGAGACCCCGGAGCGGGCGGCCAGGCCGCGGAAGGTGACCGGCTCGTCGGCGGCGCGCATCTCCTCGAGCGTCTTTTCGGCTCTGGTCACGGCGGTGGCGGTGCGCGTCGCGGTGGCCCTGCGCAGGTTGTCGAGGTTACCGGCCATCGGGCTGGCCTCGTCCCAGGTCGCCGGTCGCGCGGCGGGCCGTGGCGTCGGTGCGGGCGACGACCCCGGCGCCGCGGACTGGCTGCCCCTGCGCGGCGGTGTCGGCGTCGAGGGCGGCGATGACCGCTTCGAGGGCGGCCGCCTCGCGGTGGCGGCCGGCGAGCCAGACGTTGTCGGTGCCCATCGGGGTGCCGGTGCGGGCGGTGAACGCTGCCTGGCGGGTGTCGATGAGGGTCAGGGTGCGGCGGTGCTGGGCGCGCAGTTCGGGCAGGAACGTCGCGTCGGTGGTGAACTTGTCGCACGTCAGGCAGGCGTTTCCCCGGTCGCAGGACTGCCGTGGTGGCAGCAGGCAGTAGCCGTTCGGCAGGATCCGGTCGGTGCGGCTGTCGAGATGCAGCAGGTCGTAGAGATCGGCCGCCGGCATGGCGAGTTCGCGGGCGTCGGCTGTGCGCTTGCGGTAGCGCAGGAACTCCGCCTCGTGGGTCTCGGTGAGGGTCTTCGCGTAGTGCATCGTCATCGTCGGGGACAGATGCCCGAGGTAGCGCTGCACGACGTGGATCGGCACCCCGGCGTTGAGCAGGCTGGTCRCCTTCGTGTGCCTGAAGCGGTGCGTGCGCTGGAAGTCGACCAGACGGCCGACGTCGTCGCGGATATCGAGCCGGCGGGCCATCTCGGTGAGCATCCGGTGCAGGGTGCTCGACACGTAGGGCCGGTTGCCGTGGCGGTTCATCTTCTCGCCCAGGAACAGGTAACGCGGCGTCGCTCCCGGCGCGCCGTGGCGAGCGATCCATCCGGACGCCCATTCCTGTTGCGCGCGGATGATCGTCACGATCTCGCGGTCGACCAGGACCGTGTCCGGCGCACCGTCGATCTTGGTCTGTTGGTAGCGGAGCCGGGCGGCGAACGCGTCTGGCTCCTCGTCGGACGGCGCCTGCATGGCGAGCGCGCAGAGCGGGTCGTGGTCGAGCAGGAGCAGTTCGCTGATCCGCCGGCCGAGCCGCGTCTGCAGCATCATGATCCGCATGGCCTGCTCGTCGCCGAACCCTCCGTCGGCCACCGGATCGCCGAGCATCCCGATGCTGGCCATGATCTGCGTGAACGCGGCCTCGGGGATGACGTTTTGCTCGGTGTCGCGGTGCGCCACGGGGCGGGGGATCTCGCCGCGCCGGTAGAACGCCGCATGCTGCGGTCCGAGGCGCAGCCAGCCTGGGTCGCCCAGTGCCGCCGCGGCCTCGTGTTTGTGGTCGTGCATGAAGGCGTAGAACTGCTCGACAGAGATCAGCAGGATCTTCATGTGGTTCGCGGACAGCGGCTGTCCCTCGGTCGGCCCGCGGCTGGCACGCGAGGCACGGACGTGGCCGAGGTAGTCGAGCATGAGGGCCCGCACCCCCTCCGGTGTGTCGGCCAGGTGGGTGGGACGCCCGCCGCGGCTCGCGAGGAACGCGTCGAACATGGTCATGGCGAACACCCGCTGGCCGACGGTCGACCATCGCAGCGCCCCGGTCTCGAGGCTGATCTTGCAGTACCACTGCAGGCCGAGGCGCAGCCGGGACGCACTGACGCGCTGGAAGTAGATCGCCTCGCGACCCTGGGGCTCGTGCGCGCGCAGCGGGATGCGGGGATCCTCGACCGGGTTCCAGGACTCCCGCTGCCACCAGGGTCTGGTGTCGTAGGCGAGGGCGAGCAGCCGCAGGAACCGCACCAAGGTCTCCCGCACGGTCTGCGTCGAGCGCGCGGTCGGCAGCCTGCCCTTGCGCCGGTGGACCGCCAACGAGAACTGCTGACACCAGTCCCGCGCGGGCAGGTCCATCAGCGAGACGGGGCCGCGAGCGCCGAGGTCGGCGACGGCCTCGGCGAGGCGGCGGGTCAGCATCGCCACCCCCGGTAGCGCGATCTTCCCGCCCAGCTCGATCACCCTCAGGCAGCACCAGGTCAGCTCGCGGCCCATCGGCTCCGGCAGTCTCTCGACGAGGATCGCGTTGCTCGGGGCGGCCGCGGTGAACGCGTTGCGGTAGCGCTCGGGCACCGTCGCCGCCGACAGCCGGCCCAGCCGCAGGTCATCAGGAACCGTCGCCCACAACTGGTCCAGGATCACGGGGGCATATCCGCACCCCGCGGCGGCCAGGTTGTCCATGACTTCCTCGACCGTGATGTTCACGAGCACGGTCCGATCTGCCCGCCGCCGGCCACGGCCTGGGGGCGCCAGCCGGCGGTGAACGCCCGCCAGCTCGCCGCTGCTCGCGCGTCGGTGTCCTCGGTCACGTGGGCGTAGATCTCCAGCGTGGTCTGCACGTCGGCGTGGCCGAGCCGGCGGGACACGACGTGCACCGGCACCCCTGCCAGCAGCAGGGCGGTCGCGTGCGAGTGGCGCAGCCAGTGGGGCGCCCAGCCCGTCGGGACCTTCCCGGCGAGGTCGCGGCGCAGCCGGCGGACCAGGTCGTAGACCGTCTCCGGTCGCCACGGCGCGAATCGCGTCCCGCCCGCGACGTTCACGAACACCGGCGCCGTGTCCAGATCGGCCACTGCCTGGTCGACGCCGGCATCGCACAGCTGCCAGAGGTACTCRCCATAGAGCCGGTCGAGCACGTCCGACACATAGATCCGCCGGTAGCGGCCGCCCTTGACCCGGACCCGGTGCGGATGCTCCCGCGGGACGACCTCGAGGAACGGGGTGTCGCCGCGGCCGGTGTGCCAGTCCCGGTGCTGCAGACCCAGCGCCTCACCCAGGCGCAGGCCGCTTTCCGCCAGCAGCGACCACAGCAGCMGGTCACGCACCTGCCCCTGCCACCTGCCCGTGGCCGCGTCGAACGTCGCGCACGTGTCGCAGATCAGCTCGATCTGCGACGGCGTGAGCACCGGAGGTGCCTGCCGCGACGGGGTGCGGACCCGCACGACCGCCCGCTCCCGGCCMCGCCTGCGCGCGACGTGCTCGAGCATCGGCCGGTAGGCCGCCCGCCCGCCATGCACCAGCCGAACGAGGTCGCCGCCGAGCGGCACGCCGTTGAGCTCGTGGTAGCGGTAGCAGGACGTCATAGCCCGCAGCCGGTTCGCGACCGTCGACTCGGCGACCCGCGCGGCCCGCGGCTCGATCGACACCACATCCGGCCCGTCCCCGGAACGCAGCCACGTCAGAAACCCGCCGACCCCCGCCAGCGTCACCGCGTCCCAGGCCAAGCCGAACACCGCCAGATAGCTCCACCACAGCGCGAGCGCCCGCGCATACGAGCGCACCGTGTTCGGCGAGGAGCCCTGCGCCCGCAGATACTCCAGGAACTCCTCCGCCGGCCCGACCACCCGGTAGTCCGGTCCGAGCACCGTCCAGCTCGTCGCACCGTCCGGCAGCACGAGCCGCTGCGTCCGGCACGGCTCCACAACGTCCGTCACGTCTCGTAACGTATCGACTACAGATTCGCAGTCCGTGACCGACACGCCGGACCGATTCCCGACCCGTCAACCTCCGTCACGGACGGCCTTACGGCGACGCCTGATTACGCCTGACTACTGGCGCCCGTTCTACTACCTGCTCGAGGCCCGCGGTCTCACGGTGTGGCTGGTTAACGCCCGGGACGTCAAGAACGTCCCGGGAAGACCCAAAACGGACAAACTCGACGCGATCTGGCTGGCCAAACTCAACGAGCGTGGCATGCTACGGCCCTCCTTCGTGCCGCCACCCGAGATCCGCGAGATCCGTAACCTCACCCGGCTGCGCCTGGACCTGACCGCCGAGTGCACCCGGCACCGGCTGCGGGTCGAGAAGCTCCTCGAGGACGCCCTGATCAAACTGTCGACGGTGCTGTCGGACATCTTCGGGGTCTCCGGTCGGGCGATGCTCGACGCGCTCGTCGCGGGCGAACGTGATCCGAAGAAGCTCGCGGCGCTTGCCCGCGGCCGGGTCAAGGCCACCCAGGCCGAGCTGGCGACCGCGCTGACCGGCCAGTTCACCGAGCACCACGGTTACCTGCTCTCGGTGCTGCTCGCCCAGATCGACGGCCTCGATCGGCGGATCGCCGAGCTCACCGAGCGGATCGACACCGCGATCGCCGCCCTGCCTGCCCCGGCCCACGCCGCCGCCGACGCCGCCCGCGGTGGCGAGACCGGCCCCGACGGGGACGCCACCACCGGGACCGGCCAGGGCGGCGGTGGCGCCGCGGCCCGGCCCGGCCTGGACATCCTCGACCGGCTCGACGAGATCCCCGGCATCGCCCGCCACACCGCCCAGGTGATCATCGCCGAGATCGGGACCGACATGGCCCAGTTCCCGACCTCCGGCCACCTGAACTCGTGGGCGAAACTGACCCCCCAGACGATCCAGTCCGGCGCGAAAAGCCGCACCGGGCGCACCGGCAAGGGCAACCCCTACCTGCGCGGCGCCCTCGGGGAGGCCGCCATGGCGGCGGCGAAGACGAAGACCTTCCTCGGCTCCCKCTACCGGCGCCTCGTCAAACGCCGCGGCCATCTCAAGGCCCTCGTCGCCGTCGCCCGCTCCATCCTGACCATCGTCTGGCATCTGCTGAACGACCCCACCGCGCGGTTCCATGACCTCGGAGTCGACTACCACGCCAGCCTGCAGAGCAGGGAACGCCGCAAGCGCAACGCCCTGCGCGAGCTCAAGAGCCTCAACCTGAGCGCACAGGAGATCACCGCCCTGCTCGCCGCGGCCTGACGGCCGCCGCGAGCGGAACGCCCGACCCGGCGGCCTGACGGCCGCTCTGTCGGGGCGACGACCGGACACGCCAGCACCGCTCACCGTCAGAACGGCCAGCCGGCAGCCCACGGGATCCGCCGCTGTCGCGCGCACCAGCGGCCAAGTGCCCTGGCGGGCGCGAGCGTGCCCACGTTCAGTTGGTATTTCCGGTCAGATCACGAGGACTCGTGTGGTAGCAGCGTGTCAATCTGACACCAGCACGCGCTCCCTGGACCGTCCGCCGTTGAAACGGACGGTCCGGCCGCGACGCTTCCCGAGTCGGGGCAGGTCAGACGGCTACATCAGCGGATTCCGTCAGGTTCTCCGGCCCATCTGTAGCTACCGGTGTAGCAGCGGCCCACGACCATCCGGGAGTGATGYGGCGCGCCGGACCGCGAGTGCGAACATCGCAGGTCATGAGGCTTCAACGGCCCGTTCAGAGCGGTGCGGCGCCGGATCTGCGCCTCGTGACGAACGCTTGACCAGGGCTTTTGCGCGACGCCGGATGCGATGGGGCGCGGTGCCGAGGCGATCGAGCTGGCTCGACTGTTTTGCCGCAAAGCGGACGGTCTGTCGGAAGTGTCTGTGCAGGTCAGCGGGGTGCGCGGGCGACCGTCCRCCGTCTAACTGCGGTCGCCGTTGCTACAGACGTTGCTACATAACGATCTTCAAATGGCCTCAAACGATCTCAGTCGCGAGGTAAAACCCCTGATCAGAGGTGGTGGGCAGGGGCGGGGTCGAACCGCCGACCTTCCGCTTTTCAGGCCGAAATGACCGTCATTTCGACGTCCGCGGACGTACGTTTTCGGCCGTGGAAGGCCGCCGACGTACGCGCCGGTTCGCCGGCGTTGCTACACCCGTTGCTACACCTCGACCCGTCCTTGACGAGGGTGCGGCTCGCACGGCAGCGCATCCGCTCGACCCCACGCCCGTGTGGGTCCGCGCGACTTGCCGGTGTCTGTGCCCCTCCGACGTCGCCTGGGGCCGCCCCGAGCCCGAACTCAGCACGAGGCACCGTCCTACTCACTGCCCTGTCCTCCCCCACTCCAAGAAGATCGGTTTTGCGGATGCCGGGGACAAGCCGCCGGCCATCTGCGATCACTGGCTGGCTTCGGTGCAACGCCGCCGCAGGCTGGCCGATCGGGATGGCCGTATTGCTGTCGGTCAGGGGTGGTACCCAGTGAACGGCCAGAGCGAAACCTCAGCCGCCTCGCCCTGCGAGGACTCCTCGGGCTCGGCTGGGCCCGCGTACGCCGTGAAGCTCGTGACCACAATGATCGGGATCGTCGTGGGATTGACGTTTCTGTTCGGGTTCGGGAACTCTTTCGCCCTCGGCCTGCGTTTGGGAGTTCCGGTTTTCATCGCCCCCTTGGTAGCTCCCGCGGTGGATTTGTCCGTTGTCGGGCTGCTGCTGGGTACCCGTCAGATGGCTCTGTACGGCGGCCCCGCCGACGTGCAGCGATCCGCCCGGCGCCTGCTCATCTTCGCCAGTCTGGTCACCTTGGCTCTCAACGTCGCCGAGCCCCTGATTGYCGGCCAGTACGGCAAAGCCGCGTTCGACGCCGTCGGCCCACTTCTGATGATCGGCTGGGCCGAGGTTGGCCCAGGTCTGATTCAGGCCATGCAGACTACCGGGGCGCGCGCGCCCCTGCCGACCTCACGAACCGCGGATGATTCGTATGAGTCGATGCTGATGGACCAACCACCGGTGCCCGCGCAGCCTGGTCAGGATGGCAGGGCGGAAGTGCTCTCGGCAGACGAGACACCCTGTCGGAACGGTCTGGGTGCGCGGGAGCAGGACCTGCTCCACCGGGCGCGAGCCGAAGACGTGCTGCACTGGCAGCAGCACCAGCGCCCGATCTCCGCTGAGACGCTGCGTAAACGGCTGCATGTCGGCGCCGGTACTGCCCGCAGACTGGTCGCGCAGCTACGCAGCGACATCCACGCCCAGATCGAAGGCAATGCAAGGTCAGTCGGCGGTGAGCCCCAGCAAGCATTCTGATCGACAGAGACTGAGCGATGCCCGTGCCCGCAGCTGGTCTGGTGGCACGGGCATCGCTGCCGAGCTTCCCCTGTAGGGCTGCCGGCCAGTTATGGAAGCTGGGATGTCTTTAAGGTGCGGCAATAAGCCCGAGGTAGATGAGCCTGAAGAGCATCGCTTGACGGCTTACGACGAAGCGCCCAGCGAGCAGCCCGGCCAACTCTTCCTCGCTGCCGACCGGGCTGTTTCGGACTGTGGTCTCGAATGCTGTTCTGACCCATTTGGTGGGCATGAGAAGTGCTGCGGCGAATGAGTTCGCCTCGATCTCTTCCTGGTCTGTAGCCATAGACGACAGGCCATCCCGGAAGTTCACGCGGGCGCGTCCGTCTAGGTAGACAGTTCCACGATGTAACGTGAAGTGTCCAATTTCATGGGCAATAGTGAATCTTTGTCGGACGACAGCGTTGGCCGCATTGACGATGATCATCGTCCGGTCGGGCTCGCGGAGGAGTACGCCCGAGACCTCGTCGTCGCGGAACGGTTCCTGAACGACGGAGATCCCCTCGGCCGCTGCGATCTTGTCGACTGGCACGGGTGGAGCGGCGACGGCATGACGGGCGAGGAGGTCATGAGCTGCGCGCTCAGCGTTGCTCGCCACGGTCCTGTCTGCCTGTTCTATCTACGCCCCGACGGACCCAGTCAAGCACATGAGCAGGTGGCGCCAGGTCATCGAGGTGCGCGAGAGCCGGCGACGGTGTCGGCGGGGCGGGCAGGAGGTCGCGTGGATCGACCCCGATCGCGTGCGCCAAGTCGAGGAGCTGATGGTAGAGCAGGCGCTGCCGCCCCTTCTCAATGTTGGCGATAGTCGGGCGGCTGATACCTGAACGCTCGGCGACGTCGCGCTGGGTCAGCGAAGCATGTCGACGTGTCTGGGCTAGCCGCTCTCCGAACTCCTGGTAGGCGGGCTCGATTGTCATCCTTGACCCCGTGTGCGAGTGACGCCAACATCATGTGATTGATACAAACATCCTGGACCAGGCTTGCTKTCCTTGTCAACATCCGTGGTACGGTTGCGCCGCCCTTTGATCGACTCCTGGAGGGGGGCACCCGAACGACATGAAGATCACTCATGACGATCTCGCGGTGTTTGCCGGACGCGTCGTGAACCTGCCGAAGGCGACTGCGGACGAGGATCGGAAGCAGGTGAACCACCTCCGCGAGCGCCTGCACGCGCATATCGCCAAGCACCCAAACTTCTCGCTGGTGAAGATGCTTCACGCGGGCTCGGTCGCCAAGGGGACCGCGCTTCGGAACGTCCTCGACTACGACGTCGCCGTGTACGTCCGCCTGGCGGAAGCCCCGCAGGACGGCGCGGAGCTGGTGGACTGGCTCGCGGAGCGGCTCCGGGAGGCATACGGCGGCTTGATCGACCCGTCACAGATCGAGGCGACGACCCACTGCGTCAACATCCACTTCAAGTCCAGCGGCATCGACGTCGACGTCGTCCCGGTGCTGTACGAAGGCGATCCGGACGACCGGGGCTACCTCGTCTCCAAGAGCGATGGGCGCCGGCTGCTCACCAGTGTGCGACTCCACCTCGACTTCGTCCGCGCCCGCAAGCGCRCCTGCCCTACGGACTGGGCGCAGGTCGTGCGGCTGGTGAAGTGGTGGGTCCACGCGCAGAAAGACCGAGACGCGGACTTCCGCTTCAAGTCGTTCATGGTCGAGCTGCTGTGCGCCCACCTGCTCGACACAGACAAGATCGTGTTCAGTGACTACGTCACGGCCCTGGACGGCTTCTTCGACTTGGTGGTCCGGACCGAACTGAACGAGCGAATCGCCTTCACCGACTACTACCCGGCCTACGCCCTCCCACGGCAGCGGACCGACGTGATCGAGATCTTCGACCCGGTGAACCCGGAGAACAACGCGGCACGCCTCTACACGATGAAGGACCAGCAGAGGATCGTCACGGCCGCCGAGCGGGCACTGGACGCGATCACTGAAGCCCGGCACGCCACGACGAGGGCCCAGGCCATCGAGTGCTGGCAGGTCGTCCTCGGCGACCGGTTCCGGGGTTGATTATGACCATCACCGCCACGCTCACCACCAACGAGACCTTCAGCATCGCCTCGGCGCGGTATGTCGCATCCAAGATTGCTACCGACCTGGCCCAGCTCCAGCGGTACTACGGCAAGCCGTCCGACACAGAGATCATTGACCTCGCAGCGGAAGCCACAGCCTTGGCCCACGGGGGCCACGTGGACAAGGTCATCTATGGCTTCCAATGTCGCGGCGCCTGGATTCTGACCCTGGAGTACGTCTTCGTCAACGGCACACTCACAACCGACGACCGCGCCGGAGGCGTGTGCCGGCACGCCGACGTCGTCGACGCCACGTTTACCAGCTACCTGATCCATTCACCCGCCTGGTGGCGCCTGGACGCCGCGATCCGCGACACGATCGAGAAGTCGCTGCCGATCGTGCGGACCCCGGCGGCGGCGCCGGGGTACTCCGGCGGCTTCCACACCACCGACCGCACCTACTCCGCCCAGGGGACGGGGTTCACCAGGAGCAGCTACCGCCCGCTATGAGCACAACACCCGCCGAGATCTTCGACGACGACCTCGATCTCCCAGACCCGCTCGCCCTCCGGCGCTACACGGCGCTGGTCGGGCTCGACCACATCAAGACCCGCCTCCTCAAGGAAGCGGAGGTCATCCTCAAGCCCTCGCTGTTGGAGGACTGGAGCACCGCCATGCACGGGGCCGTGCTGCCCGCCGTGAGGCTGATGGCCCACCGCCCACCTTTGATCATTTTTAGCGGAGATGTCGGAACCGGAAAGACGACGCTCGCCGAGACCTTCGCCGACGCCATCGCTCGCGAGCATCACATCACCGTGCGCGTCAAACGGCTCAGCTTGCGCACCCGCGGGAGTGGCATCGTCGGCGAGATGACCCGTCTGATCGGGACAGCGTTCGACACGATCATTGCCGAAGCCCGAGCAAACCGTGGCCGCCGGCCACTCATCCTGGTGATMGACGAGGCCGACGCCCTCGCACAGTCCCGCGAAGCCAGCCAGATGCACCACGAGGATCGGGCCGGCGTGAACGCGCTGATCCGCGGTATTAGCCAGATCGCCGCGGAAGAGCTCGCTGTTCTGGTGATCATGTGTACCAACCGTGGGGACGCGCTCGATCCCGCCATCCGCCGCCGGGCCGCCGCCGARTTCGACTTCAGYCGGCCAGACRACAGCCAACGCGGCGCGGTCCTCGCAAGGATCTTCGATGGYGTCACCCTCAGCGAGGGGGAGATCGCAACTCTCGTGCGGCTCACTGGCCCGAATGGACGTGGCTACGGCTTCACCTACTCCGACCTCACCGACCGCCTCGTTGCCTCCACCTGCCTGGCCGCCTACCCCGACCAGCCTGTCACCGCACAGATGATCATCAGCCAGGTCAAGGCGAACCCGCCCACGCCCCCGTTCACCTCGCGCCACTGACGCGCCATGGCAGCCGACAGCGGCAGGCCCAGCGCGAGYGGCGCACGCGTCACCGGCGATGACCTCCAGTACGCAGTCGCCTGGCACGCCGCGCTGCGCACCCTTGTGCCACACTCGGGCGCCAACGCCGTCACTGTCGAGGCGGTGACGGCCGGCAACGTGGACGACGTCGTCATCGGGAAGGCCCACGGGCCGGACGACTACATGCAGGTCAAGGCCAGCGTCACAGCYGAGAAAGCAGCGACCATTGAGTGGCTGACCGCGCTGTCGGGCAAGYGAGGCCCCAGCATTCTCCAGCGGTTCTACCGCACCTCGCAGCAGCTGCGGGTCGACGGTGCCCACCCGAGGCTGACCCTGGTCACGAATCGGTCCATCCACCCCGACGACCCGGTGCTCACCCTGCGAGACCGCAATGATCACTTGGCGGATCGGCTGTGCACCGCGACTAATGCAGCTACAGCGGCCGGACGTCGAAACCTACTCCGTCACCTCGACTGCACCGACGACGAGCTGTACGAATTCCTGTCCAACCTGCGGCTACACACCGACGCATCCGAAGCTGCCTGGCGCGACTATCATATCCGAGACATAAGCCACGCGGCGGGTGTCCAAGCAGACGAAGTCGCCTACCGGCTCGGAATCGCCGAAGTTCGAGAGTGGGTCAAAACCAGCCGCAGCCAGAAACGACCAGCCGACATCGCGGCCGCCATCGACCGCCTCGGCATCCGGGCGCAAGAGCCATTCACCATGGTTGCCATCAACGCCCTCGACGAAGGCTTCACAAACCCGGACGCCCGCGTGACGCTCGACTGGGTGGACCGATTCCGAGGAAGCGAGGCCCGCAGCCGACGCGGTCTCAAGAACCCCAAGGAATGGGAAACAGTTCTTCGGCCACAACTCATCGACGCTCAGCGGACGTTGCGCAGCCTCGGCGCGAAACGCATCCTCATCACCGGCACCATGCGACTGCCGACCTGGTTCACCGCTGCCGTCATGTTCCAGGAGACAGCCGGATTTATCCCCGCCAAGACCAAGGACGGCCAACTGTGGCTCAAACCCGGCGGAACGATCATGCCCGCTTCCATCTGCCTCTCGTCATCGATCGCTGAACTTCGGCCAGGCAGYGAGGTCGCACTCGCGCTCGCGATCTCCGCCGACCTGACCCCAGACGTCACCAGCTACATCGCTAGCACTGGACGCGATATACCCATCATCACGATCAGCCTGCCCTCCGGAATCTCGGGTAGTAGCATCGCCGACAGAGATCACGCATATGCCGTCGCGTTGGCCGTTCGCGACCTGAGCCGGCAGATCGCGCGCCGTGTCAATCCGCCAATACTCCACCTCTTCATGGCGGCGCCATCCGGCTTTGCGGTGCTACTCGGCGGCGTGTGGGATCGGGTTCCCGCCACCCAGACCTACGAAGACCTCGCCGCGTCCGGCTACGAGCCGGCGTTCTTCCTGCCCAACTGAACAACGCCCGCAGCATCGATCTCCGCCGGGACCTGCGGCAACGAGCTACCCGTCGGCACGGCGTGTAACCACACCGTGCCCCGGATGGGCGATCGACGGCCCTGATGCCGTGTCCGGCGCGCAAGATCACGAACAGCCATCCAGAACACCGGAACCCCCGAAAAACCCGTTCCTGGTCCGGCTGTCGTGAAGTTCAGAAGAGGCGAAAGCAGCACCGGATCTGCGGCATTGACCGGACGGGAAAAACGGAGCAACCACACCAGGAGGAGAGCGAATTTCGCGGGCACCGGCGGCGGTCCTCTGAGCAGGACCTGATTCACCGAGAACGCGCAGAGGACACCCTTCACTGGAGTACACACAGCCGGCCGATCTCCGCCGAGACCCTCCGTAAACTGTCAAGGGCCATTGAGAACGGGCTCTGGCACAAATTCCGTGATGGCCCGGTGGGCGGGCCGGCGCGAGGCCTCGTGGATCATGACGGGTGGCAGTCCTTGACCCGATCCATGTCCTGTTCCCTCACTTCGCCGGCTTGATCGTCGAGGAGATCGTGCGTGCTGGGCGGTCAGTGCGTGTGCTCGCCCGGAGCCGGGCTACTGCGGGGGTGTGCCCGGGGTGCGGCGTCGAGTCGGTGCGGGTCCACAGCCGCTACGAGCGTCGGGTGGCGGACAGTCCGGTCGGCGGTCAGGAACTGGTGGTGCACCTGCGGGTGCGACGGTTCTTCTGCGCGACCGTCGATTGTGCGCGCCGGACGTTCGCCGAGCAGATCCCCGGGCTGACCGTCCGCTACGGCCGGCGCACCCTGCTGCTGGGGCAGGTGTGGGAGTCGGTCGCGACGGCGCTGGGCGGCCGGGCCGGGGCCCGGCTCGCCGGGCGGCTCGTCGTCGCGGTCAGCCGGGCGACGCTGCTGCGCCTGGTCCGTGCCCGTCCCGACCCGGACGTCGGGGCGGTGCGGGTGCTCGGGGTCGACGACTTCTCCTGGCGGCGCGGGCACAGCTACGGCACGGTCCTCGTCGACCTGGAGGCCCACCGGGTGATCGACCTTCTCGCCGAGCGTTCCGCCGACGCGTTGGCAGCGTGGCTGGACGCCCATCCTGGCGTGGGGGTGATCTGCCGGGACCGCGCAGCCTGTTACGCCGAAGGCGCCGCACGCGGCGCGCCGACCGCGACGAACGTGGCCGACCGCTGGCACCTGTGGCACAACCTGTGCCAGGCGGTCGAGCGTGCTGTGGGCCGGCTGCGGCCCCAGTGGCGTTCGCCGTGCCCCGAGCCGGCCGCGGTGGCCGTACCGGTCGTGCCTGTGGAGCTTGAAGGCGCGCTCGCGGCGCGTACCCGAGCCCGCCACTCTGAGGTCCACGCGCTGGTTGCGACCGGACTGCCGCTGTCCCGCATCGCCGAGCGGCTCCGGCTCAACCGCAGGACCGTGCGCCGGTTCGCGCGCGCCGCCACCCCCGAGGAGCTGCTCGGCTCGGGGCCCGCTGGCCGGCCCAGCGTCCTCGACCGCCATGCCGACTACCTGACCGCCCGGTTCACCGAAGGCGCCACGAGTACCAGCCTGCTGCGGGAGGAACTGCGCGAACGCGGCGTCCACGTCAGCGAACGCACGGTGCGACGGTTCGTGGCCCGGCTCCGCGCCGGCACCCCCGTCCCCGAGCGTCCGACCGACCCCACCCGCAGGGAGGTGACCGGAGCACTTACCCGCCATCCCGACGAGGTCGACGACGGCGACAAGGCCCGCCTCGCCGAGCTGTGTGACCGCTGCCCCGAGCTGGCCTTAGCCCGTGAGCTGGTCGCCTCGTTCGCCGACCTGCTCGTGCACCGCCGCGGCCTGGCCGCGCTGCAGAGCTGGACCGAGCGGGCTGAGGCCAGCTCCCTGYCCGAGCTGGCCAGGTTTGCCACCGGACTGCGTAGCGACTGGCAGGCGGTCACCGCCGCGCTGACGTTGCCCTGGAGTTCCGGCCAGGTCGAGGGCCAGGTCAACCGAATCAAGATGCTGAAACGCCAGATGTACGGTCGAGCCGAGCCCGACCTGCTCCGCAAACGCGTCCTCCTCGACCGTTAAAGATCAAGGTCCTTTGTTCACGGAATTTGTGCCAGAGCCTGAGAACGGCCCGGTGGCGGTCATGGTTCCGGCCCGGTGGTGGCCACCAGATCTGCCCACTGGCGGCCACCGTTTCGGCGCGGCTTTTGTGTCAGGCCAGGGCTTTCACCCCCTTGCCTGCGAGGGCTTGAGCGAGGCGGACGCTGTCGCCGCTGGTCTGGCAGAGGTGGGCGTGGTGCAGGAGCCGGTCGACGGTCGCGGTCGCGAGGGTCTTGGGCATGATCTCGTCGAAGCCGGCGGGGTGCAGGTTCGAGGAGACCGCGATCGACCGTTTCTCGTAGGCGGCGTCAACGAGCCGGTAGAGGCCTTCGGCGGCGTCGGGCCCGACGGGGAGCAGACCGATGTCGTCGACGATAATCAGGTCGGCGCGGAKGATCTTCTCAACGGCCTTGGTGACGGTGTCGTCGGCGCGGTGGGCGCGGACGAGGACGCCGAGGGCTTCGAGGGTGAACCAGGCGACGTGCAGCCCGGCCTCGACGGCGGTCTGGCCGAGGGCTTCGAGCAGGAACGTCTTGCCGGTGCCGGCGGGGCCGGCGATGACGAGGTTCTCGCGGCGGTGCACCCATTCCAGGGTTTGCAGGGCCTGCTGGGTCGGGGCGTCGACGTTCGCGGGGTGGGGCGGTCTCGGGTAGTTCCTGTCCGGTGAGGGCGCGGTAGATCGTGCTCAGGGGTGCCCAGGCAGCAGCGCACTCCGCGCGGCCGGGGCGTAGCAGCCACGGCGGGCACACCTCGACGTCGATCTCGGCGTCGAGGATCTTCTCCAGCGCGGTCATGACCCGTGGCTGCGGCCGAGCGCTCTCACCGTTACTCATGCGGCGACGCCTGAGGGCGTCGCGAGCCTGGTGGTGCCGACCTGCCTGTCGCTGTGAATCGCAGGAGCCGAATCAACCCTCCTGTCACAATTTGGTATGACTATGCTTCACTTCGTAGTTGCGTCAGACCCTGGGTTCACCGGCAGGCGGGATGGCTGGTGAGACGGGTTGGTGGCGAGGGGGGCTTGGGGATGGAGGAAGGGTCTATGGCGGGCGGGTCGGGTGGAGGTTCGTTCGAGCGCCTCGACCTGACGCCGTCGCCGCGGCTGCTGGAGGTGCTGGGCGACATCCCCTATCAGCCCTGGCAGTGCTTGGCCGAGTTGATCGACAACGCGTTCGACGACTTCCTCGCCGATGATGAGCGGGACCCGTCGAACCCGCCTGCCGTGCAGGTGACGCTGCCGACACCCAGGACAGTTGAGGGCGGCGAGATCGTTTGCGTGTCGGACAACGGTCGCGGGATGAGCAAGGAGGATTTGGAGCGGTCCCTCCGAGCTGGTTACAGCAACAAGTTCCGCTACGGAACGCTCGGCCTGTTCGGCATGGGGTTCAACATCGCGACCGCGCGTCTCGGCTCCCTCACTGAGGTGCGTACCACCCGGTCGGGCGACACCGACTGGCTGGTGGCTGAGATCGACTTCCGGCGGATGGAGCGGGAGAGCACCTTTAGCATCCCGTTGAGGCGAGAGCCAAAGGATGACCCGGGGCTTCACGGGACCGAGGTGACCGTCAGGCGCCTTCGTCCGGAGACACGCGACCGGCTACGCCGGCCGACAACCGTAGCGCAGGTACGTGAGCGCCTCGGCAAGGTCTACTCCTACTTGCTCCGACAAGGGAACGCGGTTAGAGAACTGCCTGAACCGGTGTTGGCCGGCCGAGGCTTCGGGCTCTATGTCAATCAGACGCGGGTGAGGCCATGGCTACCTTGCGTATGGTCGCCGAGTCGCGGTGTCGATTACCGTGGCACCCRGGTTCCAGCGGTCATCGAGATCAACCGTGAGCTTCAGCCTGCGTGGGCGTGCATGAGCTGCGGCCATTGGCATCAGCATGATCCCGAGCGGTGCTTGAAGTGCGAAAGCGAGAATCTGGAGCTTCGCGAACGCCGTGTCGTCGGATGGGTCGGCCTTCAGCGTTATCTGGACAAGAACGATTTTGGTATCGACCTGCTCCGCAATGGCCGAAAAATTTTGATGTCAGATAAGAGTCTTTTCTCCTGGGAAGATCCGGACACCGGCGATGTTTTGCTGGAGTACCCGATCGAGTTTGGTAGTACAACCGGCGGCCGGATCGTCGGCGAAATCCACCTGGACCACGTACCAGTCCACTATCAGAAGAACGATTTCGAACGAGGACGCGAGTGGCTGACGGCAGTCCACATCGTCCGCGGCGAGGGCCCCCTTCRGCCTCGGAAGGCACAGGGAAAAGGTTTCAGTGAAAATCAGTCACCTCTCGGTTGGATCTTCAGCGCCTACCGTAGGAATACCGCGGGTCTGAAGCGCCTAATTCCGGGTGACGGCCAGAATCCGCTGCATGAACGCGCCCGCGAGTGGGCTGTCCGGTTTCGGCAAGGTCAGGCTGACTACCTTACCGATGAGCGGTGGTACGAGGCGGCGGCGGAGCACGATCGGATAAGGACCGGCCAGGCGGACCCGCCGTCACCCCCTCCGCCCGGGAACCAACCCGGCGGAACGAAAGACCCAGGTCAAACACCGGATGACCTGCTCACCCGGACCGGGCTCGGCGTGTCGCAGCCTGCTACCGGCGGTGGGCCTGCTCCGGCTGGCCCCGACCCGCGTCCGGAGACGGAAGACGAGCGGTTCCGCCGATACCGGGCGGCCGCGCGGCGGTTGCCGGACCTGTGTGGTGATGTTAGCCTTCCGCAGCTTGGCCGTCGCAGGGTGGTGGTCTATGAGACCTCCGAGCGGCTCATTGACGCGAACGGGCAGGAGACACCATCCTTGTCCCGCAGCGCACGCGGGGAGCTGACCATCTTCGTCAGCGGTACTCACGCGGTTTTTCGTGAGTGTGGTCGCGACCCGCGCGACTACGCAATTATGACGCTAGCGGAAGGGCTGCGAACCGAGGCTCGCAGCAACGACGCCATCGCGCGTGTGGCCGCCGACATCACTGAACGGCTGCCGGACCAGAGGTTCACCGACGCGGCGCTGCGAGAGCGTGTCAACAATCTGCTCCAGAGTGTCCGGGAGACGATGGCGCCCGTCGCAGCAGACCATGCTGCGGCTTTGTGGGCCTGTCTGCCAATCAGTGAGAAAGAGGCTGCGGAACGCAACGCTGGAGCCACCGAGCCGCGGCTTGTCTGGCCGGAAGCGACAATGGATGGGCGCTTCGTCGCTCATATTGGTGCGGGCGCCGTCGCGGCGATCATCCGCGGACGACCCGATCTCGTGCTGGACGGAATCGTCTTCGGCACCACGTGGGCCACCTGGCCCAGCCATGACGCCAAGGCACGTCAGGTCGAACGCCTCGCGCGTCGCTTCGACGCCCTCGCGGAGTTCATGTCGAGTACTGACGCCAAGAGCCGTCTCGACCTTGCCATGGTCCGGCTGGTATTGGACATTCTAGACCAAGAGCAGCCAGGGCGGCGTGGCCGCCACCCTTTCGTATGAGAATTTGAGTCCGGCCGCGGGACGCCTGTGGTCCTGATGTTGGCCGGTGGGC
>NZ_MOMD01000080.1:0-18942 GCF_001983015.1 Frankia sp. CcI156 | reverse complement strand
GTCCGAACCCGCCAGACCTGCGGAACGTGTGTTCGATTCTCGCAATGATGTTGCGAGTCGGGTGCTCACTCGGCATCGCCCCTGCTCGGGAGCCTCGTAGAGACCGGGCGAACGGCGATTTCAGGACCCTGAACCAAGATCGGGCGGTTCTCAGCTTGTCGTTTAACCTTCGGGTGTCACTCTGTGTGATAGTCGCTGGTGGTTTGGGGTGGGCCGGCGTGTCGCCGTGACGTGAAGCGGCCTCCTGTTGATCCTGGTTTCTCACCAAAGACACCGTGATCAGACAGAAGGCCGTGGAGGACAGCTTGGYCCACGATGTCCMCATCGTCGAGCACCTTGGGGTGCTGTGTCGGTTCCGCCAGGAGTTCTATGGCTGTCTGACCCGGCGGGCGGATGCCCTGTTCGAGCTCACCGACGCCGTGCTGTGCGCGGACGGCCCGGTYCGTGACCTGGTCGGCCTGTCGCTGGCAGCGGAGCACCGCCGAGGGCACGGCGCGTTGTACGGMGCGATCAACCACGGCCGGGTCGAGATCAGCCGGCTGCGCCGCGCGCTGGCCGGGCTGCCGCTGCCGCGGGCCGCCGACGGCCGGATCGTGCTGGGTGTGGACGTCAGCCCGTGGCTGCGTCCGGACGCGGCCACCAGCCCGGGCCGGCTGTTCTGCCACACCTACGGCCGGGGCAAGGGCAACGCCCAGATGATCCCGGGCTGGCCCTACTCGTTCGTCGCCGCCCTCGAACCGGGCCGCACCTCGTGGACGGCGCCGCTGGACGCGGTCCGTCTCGGCCCCGACGACGACCTCACCACGGTGACCGCCGCCCAGGTCCGGGACGTGGTCGGCCGGCTCGCAGCCGTCGGCCACCACACCGCCGGTGATCCGAACATCCTCGTCGTGTTCGACGCCGGCTACGACGTCACCCGCCTGGCCTTCCTGCTGGCCGACCTGCCCGTCGACCTCGTCGGCCGGCTGCGTTCCGACCGGGTCTTCCGCCTGCCCGTCCTCCCGCGGCCGCCGAAGGCGTCCGGTCGGCCACCACGGCACGGCCCCGAGCTGCCCCTGGCCGACCCGGCCAGCCTGCCCACCCCTACGGTCACCACGACCACCGAGACCCGCCGGTACGGCACCGCGGTCGCCACCTGCTGGGACCGGGCCCACCCCCGGCTGACCCGCCGTGGCGGATGGGAACACCACACCGGCCAGCTCCCGATCATCGAGGGCACCCTGATCCGCCTCGTCGTCGACCGCCTCCCGGGCGAACGGCGCCCGAAACCGGTCTGGTTGTGGCACTCCACCGTCGACGCCGGCAGCGCCGACGTCGACCGCGCCTGGCAGGCGTTCCTGCGAAGATTCGACCTGGAACACACCTTCCGCATGGTCAAGCAGACCCTCGGCTGGACCGCCCCGAAGATCCGGGACCCCGCCGCGGCGGACCGCTGGACCTGGCTTGTCCTCACCGCCTACACCCAGCTCCGGCTCGCCCGCGCGCTCACCACCGACCTGCGCCGCCCCTGGGAACGACCCGCCGAACCCACAAGGCTGACTCCGGCCCGTGTCCGCCGGGGATTCCGCAACCTCCGCCCGAAGACACCGCTACCGGCCCGCGCACCGAAACCCGCCCGACCCGGCCCCGGACGCCCACCCGGCCGCACCAACCGACGACCAGCGATCACCCAACCAGTCGGGAAGACCACGGACAGGTCAACAGCCGCAGGATCTGAAGGACCGACAGGTTAAGGAATCGTAGCCGCCGTCATCTGTTCGCCGACGGCGGTTTCGCTGGCGAGCCTGTTGCATGGGCGCGGACCATCATGAGGACCACCGTCGAGATYGTTCGGAAGAAACCCGGTCAGAAAACCTTCGAGGCCCTGCCGAAACGATGGGTGGTCGAACGTACCCTTGCCTGGCTCACCGCCCACCGGCGGCTTGCCCACGACTACGAACGCCACCCCGCCACCTCCGCATTGTTCATCCACTGGGCGATGATCCGCACCATGGTCCGCCGTCTCGTTCGCGGGAATCCCGTCCCACGCTGGCAACCCCGCGACACTACAGAGCGTTAACATCACTCAAGATCCAGGACAGGCTCTTACAGCCACGGTGGCACCGAAGGCGTCAACACCAAGACCAAGAAGATCATGCKCCAGATGYACCGCCGAGCTGACTTCCCGCTTCTCMGCCACCGGATCCTGCCCGGCTGGTGCGCTGACCACGAACGTTTCCGGCCGTGGAGTAGGTAGAGGCGGGTGATCACGGGCACACCATCCCCGATGAGGACGGCGACCAGCCCTGGAGGTGAACCGCGATGGCGCGGCCGGTACGGGCACGGCGGCTGACCGATGAGGAAGGCCAACGACTCCAAGCGATCGCGCGCCGCGGGAAACACGGCGCGATCCGAGTCCGCCGCGCACTGATCATCATGGCGTCGGCGAGTGGGACCCCGGTCCCCGCGATCGCTCGTCTCGTCGCGGCGGACGAGGACACGGTCCGGGGGGTGATCCACCGGTTCAACGAGATCGGCCTGGACGCGTTGGACCCTCGTTGGGCGGGAGGCCGTCCCCGCCTGATCAGCTCTGACGACGAGGTGTTCGCCGTGGCGACGGCCCGCACCCGCCCGGAGAGACTCGGGCAGCCGTTCACGCACTGGAGCCTGCGCAAGCTCGCCGCCTACCTGGCCGACAACCCCGACCGCACCGTCACCATCGGTCGGGAACGGCTGCGGCAGCTCCTGCACCACCATCGGATCTCGTTCCCACGCACGAGGACGTGGAAGGAGTCCACCGACCCGGACAAGAACCGCAAGCTCGACCGGATCGAGTACCTCACCGGCACCTGTCCGAACCGGTGCTTCGCGTTCGACCAGTTCGGACCGCTACTGAAACGTCCCGGCTTCGTCAGGGCTGCTCCCACCCAGACCGGCACTACCCGGACCAGGCAGCCCTCAGCTCCACCCACCCTGCAGCGACAGGGCAGACGGTGAAGGTCTCTCACCTCCACTCGAACCACAGCGCCTCACGGCGCAAACCGGATGTGCGACAGAGCCGTTTTCTTGACACACCCGGGTCAGTCCCAGCCACCCTCGCGGGTGYGGGTGGGCTGCCGCAGGATGCCGAGACACAGAGGGTACGGCGCTACGCTGGTTCGGCGGGGATCRGGTCTGTTGGATCATCTGAAGGAGGTGTGCCATCACTGCGGGGATGATCGCTCCTGCCTGGATGCACCAGCAGATCACGGCGGAGGAATACGACTCCTGGTCCGAGGAGCGGTGCGCGGGCATCGAGATCGTGGACGGGACGGTCGTTGTGAGCCCCAGCGCGTCCAAGCGTCACAACCGGCTGGTCAAGATCCTCGCGGTCGCGTTGGAGGCTGCTGCCGGGCCGGGCTGGAACGCGGACTTCGACGTCGATGTTCGGCTTCAGGACGTGCCGTTGACGAATCGGCGTCCGGACGTGGCCGTGTACCGCGCCGACACGATCGACATCATGTCGGCCCGTCCCGAGCATCTTCTGCTCGTCGTCGAGGTGGTCTCACCGGGCTCTGAGACGACCGACCGGATTGTCAAGGCCGAGCAGTATGCGAAGGCTGGAATCTCGTATTACTGGCGGGTCGAGCAGCCCCCCGCCGGCGTCCCGGTCGTCTATACCTACGTCCTCGACCCGGCGACCGGAACGTACCGTGGCGCTGAGGTCTTCACGGGCGCCGTCGATGCTGCCGCACCTTTCCCGGTCAAGATCGATCTCGGTCGGTTGTAGCGGCGTCTGCTGGGCGTTGCCGGGCAAGCCGGCCGGCAGGATTCCGGGGGCGCATGAGTGTTCGGTGCGGCGGTGACGCAGGGCCGGCACGCGGGCTGTTACCGGTCGCCCGCTTGCCGGGCAACCGGTATGCGCCTGCGCTGGTTAAGGGCGTGTGCGTAGTGGCCGAATCCCCCCTCGGACACAGACACTACGCACGCCGATGATCTTGGTGTGGCTTCG
Organism: Frankia sp. CcI156; assembly: GCF_001983015.1. Classification (NCBI taxonomy): domain Bacteria; kingdom Bacillati; phylum Actinomycetota; class Actinomycetes; order Frankiales; family Frankiaceae; genus Frankia; species Frankia sp. CcI156. Next base: position 14,972 of record NZ_MOMD01000080.1, on the reverse strand, counting down.
GCTGTGATCGTCTCTGTTTCGTGATCGTAGATAAGCTTCAGGCCAAGTTCACGGTAGACCTCGGCCTTGCCGGTGGAGTCGGCTTCACGCAGGATCACCAGCAGGGCTCGTGCGCGGGCGATCTGCCAGTTACGGGAGGCCTCTGGATCCTGCTGGTCTTCGGTGGAGACCCTGCCGTAAAACGCGAGTCTGATCATGGGGGCGGTCCTTTGTGGTGAGGCGACGCGGATGAGTCTGAGGTGGCAATGCCGCTCGATTAAGTTAGAGGGACGCCTGTCCATCCCGACATGCCAACGTCCGATCCCGCGTCGATCAATTTTCGAACACGGCGTTCGGTCCAGTTCCTCAACGTCGATCAGTGGGCGGCGGAGAGTTCACATCGGGAGTCGGGCGGTCGGCAGATAGCATCCGGGTGTGGTGCGCCTTCGTCAGGTAGTGGAATTGCCAGCCGTGGACAGCGAGCGGCTGACCGACCGTATTTCGATCGGTGTGCTCGCCAGAATCGTTCCCCGGGATCTCGTCGATGAAGCGCTGGTGGAGACGAAACGKCAGGAACGGCGTACCAGGCTGCTGCCAGCCCGGGTCATGGTGTACTTCACGATGGCGATGTGCCTCTTCTTCGACGATGACTACGAAGAAGTCATGCGTAAACTCGCCGGTGCGTTGAGGTGGCTGGGGAACTGGAAGGGTGACTGGCAGGTCCCAACTAGCGGGGCGATCTCGCAGGCACGGATCAGACTCGGCGCCGCGCCTCTGAAACTGTTGTTTGAACGTGTCGCGGTGCCGGTCGCGGGGCGGGGTACCAAGGGCGCATGGCTGCGTTCCCGGCGGCTGACGGCGATCGACGGGTTCTTCCTCGACGCCGCGGACACCCCCGAGAACGTGGCCAGGTTCGGACGGCACACCAACGGACACAAGGCCAGCGCCCTGCCACAGGTCCATGTTGTCGCGCTCGCCGAATGCGGCACGCACGCGATCGTCGCCGCCGCGGTCGGCCCCCGGGCGAGCGACGAACGCACCCTCGCCGCCACTCTCTTCGACGCCTGCGAACCCGGGATGCTCCTCACCGCCGACCGCAACTTCTACGGCCGCGACCTGTGGCACCAGGCACTTGACACCGGCGCGGACCTGCTCTGGCGAGTCAGGTCCAACCTCGCGCTACCGGTCATCCAACCGCTCCCTGACGGCTCCTACCTCTCCATTGTCATCAATCCGAAACTAAGCGSGAAACGGCGGGAACAGCTCATCGTCGACGCCCGCGCGGGCCGCGATTTTCCCGAGGACTACGCGACACCCGTCCGCGTCATCGAATACACGGTGCCCGACCGCACCGGAGCCGGCACCGGAGAACTGATCTGCCTCATCACCAACATCCTTGACCACACCGATATATCCGCGGTGGAACTCGCCACGGGCTACCATGAGCGGTGGGAAATTGAAAGAATCTTCGATGAGGTGAAGACCCACCAGCGGGGCGAAGCCCGCTCGGTCTCAATAGGTCAGTGCACCACGTATGAATCCGGTCATAGATCGGGTCTGGTAGGAACGTGGCCTACTGATCTGGAGGTTCGGTGCGCGGCGCGGTGTTGACAGCSGAGGATCGCGAGGTCATTTCCCGTGGGATCACGGAGGGAAAATCGGACGCTGGATCGTCGGCTAGTCGTCGAAGAACTACCTCGGGCTACTAGTCATGTCACGGACCGCCAGACCCATTCCGCCCTGGCCGAACAAGCCATGGCGAGGCAAGGCCGAACGCCGACGGTGAAGAACGTCGGAGAGCCGTGTGCCGGAGAACGGCATGCACGGATCGATGTGGCGGGGAATGGAAACGGAGCCGACGGCCACCGCGCCATTCCCCGACCCTACTGAGGACCACACGCACGCGCTTCGGGAAATCTTCACAGAGATCATCGAACAGCTCAACCCGGTGCGCCGCCACCGCACGTACCCACGCGCCATCAGACGAGGCCGCCACAGCGCCTACCGAGTCAAACGCCCAACAGACACCGGCATCCGTCATGAYCAACAATCGAAGATCATCCTTGCTCGGACCGCTTAACTAAGCGCCATTGGGCTATGCCGGGGCTGTGACGGCAGCGGTGAGCCAGGCTGCGCTGGACGCGGGAGCGCACGAGGTCCTGCTGTTCACCGATCCGGCTGATCCGACCAGCAACGGCGTGTATCAGCGGCTCGGCTTCTAGGACCACACGCGGAGCCCGCTTGCCACGGGACAGCCGAACGTCGCTCGGCGCGCRGCGGCTGGATCGGCTGGATACAGTCTGACGATGCTGATCATTGAGGTTGAGCTGCCATGATGGGACGGACCCACGCCCTGAGYGGGGCGGTGGTCTGGTTGGCCGTCGCACCCCTGCTGTCCCGGGAGCAGTGGTTGGGCTCGCACGCGGTGTCCTTGTCCTCGTCCCAGGTGATCGCCGGCGCGGTGGTATCCGCGGGCGCGGCGCTTCTGCCCGACATCGACCATCCCCACGGTYGGATCGCCAACACCTTCGGGCCGGTCACCCGGGTTATGTGCAGGTGGATCAGCAGGGCCGCCGGTGGCCACCGGCACGCCACCCACTCGATCCTCTTCGCGCTCGGCATGGGTGTGGTCATGGGCCTGCTGGCTGCCCGTTTCGAGTATGGGTGGTGGGCCGCGCTGTTCGTCCTCGTGGGCTTCGGGTTACGTGGGCTCGGCCTGGACTTCGAGAAGCACGAGCACTGGTCGTCCGTCATGGACTGCGTGACCGCCGGGGTCGCTGTCTTTCTCATGCACGGCATTGACATGAGCTTCGCCGGCTACGCGGTCACCCTGGGCTGTCTCGCCCACCTGGCCGGGGACTGCCTGACCCCGCGCGGCTGCCCTCTTCTCTGGCCGGTCACCTGGCGGATGGAGACAGTCCTGGTTCCCCGGACGGACGGCAGGATCGAACACTGGGTCGTCGTTCCGCTTCTCGCGGTCGCCGCGGTAATCCTGACCGTGCGAGTCGTGACGGGCGACGCCGTGTCCCACTGGCTCACCGCCGGTTGAGACACCCGGCGCCGCCCCGCGAACACCGGCTGGGCGGCGCCAGCGTAGGCGGTGTGCCCGCTGGGGTATTCGGGGTGCGCCGGTGGCGGTGTCGTAGCGCCGTGACGTCGTAGCGCCGTGACGTCGTAGCGCCGTGACCTCGCAGTGCCGTGACGTCGTAGCCGGCCTCGGCCTGACCCACCGCCGGTCATCACGGTCATCGCTGGCCGGGGTCGGATGATGCCGGATCCGGTCCGGTGTCCACCGTCGGTCGGGACCGTCGTCGGTGTAGGTCCAGGCAGACGCGCACGTAGGCAACGACCACGATCAGCGCGGCCAGCGAGCGGACGAGCCAGGTGAGATCGTCCGGGTAGAGGACGCCCGCAAGGTAATGATCGATGAAACCGCCCTGGTAGGCCGGTTGACCATCGAGCCGTCGCAGATACTTCTCCAGCGGGGTCAGCGGACAGGTGAACCCGATCGTGATGATCGTTACACCCCAGATGACGGCGGGCACATGCAGCCAGAGCAGCCAGCGCCGCCGCCGGACCAGCAGCCCACCGAAGATGATGAACGCGATCCCGAGCAGGTGGGCCACCACGACGAGGTCGGCGAGAATGTCGTACGTCATCGCTGCTCCCTGTGGGCCACGGTACGCCGACCGCGCGGGATCATCCCGGCCCGGACCGCCGGAACCCGGGCATACGGTGGACCGGGCATACGGTGGAGAGGTGAATGCCGTGAACCCCGCGAATGCTATCGACCGGGTGGACGCCGTCGACGGGGTGGACAGCGGCCCGGGCCCGGGCCCGGGCCCGGTGACCTGGCCTGAGATCCTGCKGCGCCTCGACGACGATCTTGTCGACTACGAGGTTGCCATGGCACGGATGCGGGTGATGGTGCGGGAACGGATCGACGGCGTGCGGCCGGACACGCTGTKGTTCCTGTCGCATCCGCCGGTCTACACCGTCGGCAAGCGGACCCCGCCCGAGCACCGCCCGCTCGCGGGGCTGGGCATCCCGGTTCACGAGACCAACCGGGGTGGGCTGCTGACGTACCACGCCCCCGGCCAGCTGGTGGGCTACGTGATGTGTCATATCGGCGCGATGAACGCGGTGGTGCCGTTCCTGCGGCTGTTGGAGGCCCGGTTGGTGGACACGGTCGAGGCGCTCGGCATTCCGGCCGAGCGGCGGGACACCCCGCCCGGGTCCGTCGAGCTCACGGGGGTCTGGACCCGCCGGACCAACCGGAAGATCGCGTCCATCGGCCTGCGGTGCACGCGCAAGGTGACCAGCCACGGATTCGCGCTCAACGTCGACTGCGACATGCGGCCATGGACCTGGGCGACGCCCTGCGGCATGCCCGAGGTGGAGATGACCTCCGTGCAGCGGGAGCTGACCGACGCGGGGCACGCCGTCCCGAGCATGGCCGAGGTCCGCGAGATCGCCGCCGAGATGCTCGGCGCACGCAACGCCCCGCACCCCCCGGCGCCGAACCTGAGCTCGGGGGATCTGGGCACGGGGACCCGAGCCGGTCGAACCTGAGTTCGGGGGACCTGGGTACGGTCGGTGGCCCCTGGACCGTTATTTCCTCCCCTGAATTCGGCGGCCCCACGACGAGTGCGCGATCGGCGACCTGGTAAGTCGGGATCAGGTCGACCGGGTCGACCGGGCCGGCGGGGAGACATCCACGGAACCCTCACTAAAGTAGCCGTCCAGAACGGACGGCACGGACGGCACGGACGGGGAGGATCGGGGAGAACCGTGGTAGGCCATGCGGGACTGGTCGTCGCCGGCCGTTACCGACTCCAGGACCGCCTCGGGGCTGGCGGGATGGGGGCCGTCTGGCGGGCGACCGACCAGATGCTGCGGGTCGACGTCGCGCTCAAGGAAGTCTCGATCCCCGTCGACTCCACGCCGGGGGAGTGGACCGAACGGATCGCCCGCGCACGGCGGGAAGGGATGAACGCCGCCCGCCTTCGGGGTCACCCCGGGATCGTCAGCGTCCATGACGTGGTCGAGGACGGCGGGCTGCCGTGGATCGTCATGGACCTCATCATCCCGGCTCGGTCGGTAGCGGACCGGCTGCGGGGATCGGGCGGGCTACGGCCGGATGAGACAGCGTCGATCGGAGCGGCGGTCGCCGATGCCCTCGCCTTCGCCCATGCGAAGGGCGTCGTTCATCGCGACATCAAACCGGGCAACATCCTGCTGGCGGAGAGTGGCCGGGCACTCGTCACCGACTTCGGTATCGCCGCGCACAACGACGACAGTCGGATGACCGCCGCCGGAGTGGTCGGCACCATCGCCTATGTCGCTCCCGAACGGCTTGGCGGTCAGCCCGCGGACGGGCGTAGTGACGTGTTCTCCCTGGGAGTCACCCTTTACCAGATGGTGGAGGGGAGGTTACCGTTCCAGGCCGACACGACCGCCGGGCTGCTCAGCGCGATCCTGTTCGAACCGCCGCGCCCGACCGTGCTCGCCGGTCCACTTCGGCCGGTGCTGGATGCGATGCTCGAGAAGGACCCGGTAGTCCGGCTGGATGCCGCGGCTGCCGCGCGCGCCCTCGCCTCCCTCGCGGCCGGGGGACCGGCATCACCGGTGCTGGTGCCGGCACAGGTACCGACACCGACACCGGCACAGCTACCACCGCCGGCACAGGTACCGACACCGCCGTTGCCGCGGGTACCTACGGTCTCGCGACCGGCAACGGCCCTGCTGCCGCCCGTCGGCGAGCCGGAGGCAGGCGGTTCGCGGTGGCCTGACTCCGGGATGCCTGGGACGCCTGGGCTGCCCGGGGCGCCTGGGGCACCTGGGCTGCCCGGGGCGCCTGGCCGTCCCTCAGGACGGGTGTGGCTCGTGGCCGGGACGTTGACAGCCGTCCTCGCGATCCTGGCCGGGGTGTTCCTCGCCCGCGGTGGTGTCGGCGCCCATCCGGGCGACGGGTCCCTGACCGGCACCGCGTCCGCGACGGTGGCCGCGACCGGACCGGAAGACGGCGTCMCGAGGGTATCGCCGTCCGCGGCCGCGAGCGGGGCGGGGAGCGGGGCCGCGAGCGGTGCGGGGACCAGTGCGGGGACCGGGGCGCGAACGAGTTCGGCCACTGCAGCAGGCTSCCCCCGACCGTCCCAGGAGCTCACCGTCGTGCCCTCCTTCTCCGCCGCCGCGCCCGGGGTGTCRCAGTACAGCGCCGACTATTACGCAACTCTCACCAGAAGYCGGCAGGACGGCTTCCTGCTGCGGGTCGGATTCGACGCGACCGGCCGTAGCGACCTGCGGGATCCGCGGACATCCTGCGTGCTGGTCTCGTCGGGTTCTCGCGAGCTCCGGCTGTTTCCCGTCCAGGCCGACGTGCCGGTGAGCTCCTCCGGACGGTATTCCGGAACACTGACGTTCTCGCTCGCGCTGCCGGGAAGCTACCGTTTCCGCTACTCGTGCCAGGCGGACTACTCGGCCGCGCTCCTCGGCACGGTGACGATGCCATCGGTGGCGGTGAGCGTTTACGACGACAACTACTTCGTGAACGTGCTGGAGGTACGCGTCGGAGCCGGTCGGACGGTCGTGTTTTTCGCCGCAGCGGGAGCGGCGGACCTCCGGGTGCCGGTTACGTCGTGCCTTCGGTTGGAAAGCGGGATCCGTAGGCCTGTCGTGGAGCTGAAGACCTCGCGGAAGTCGCCGACGGGGGCGACGTACATCGGAACGATGCGGTTCGAGGGGACCCCGCCGGCTACCCTCGTCTATTCCTGCTCCGATTACTCGCCTGTCAACCTGTGACGGCCTTCGGGCCTTCGGGCCTTCGGGCCTTCGGGCTTGTCGCAGACCTGTCTTCGAACGTGTGTTTGGTAGTGTCGAAGCATGGAGATCGCGGCGTTCCAGGCCTCGTTGCTCGATGACGCCCCGGCGATCGAGGTCGGCCCACTCGGGACGTCCGTCCGACGAGTCGGRCTCGCGCGGGGTGCGTGGGTCGATGTGCGGCCCCGCTGGATCGTTGGAGCCGACGTGCTCTTCGAGCGGCTGCGCGATCGTGTCCCCTGGCGGGCGGAGCAGCGGACGATGTACGACAGGGTCGTCGACATTCCCCGGCTGCTCGCCTTCTACGACGAGCGTGCGTCGCTGCCCGATCCGGCGCTCGGCGCGGCGAAGCGGGTCCTCGACGAGCACTATGCGGCCGAGTTGGGCGAGGGCTTCGCCACCGCCGGGCTGTGCCTGTATCGCGACGGGCGTGACAGTGTGGCCTGGCATGGCGATCGCGTCGGGCCGGGTGGGTTCCGCGACACCATGGTCGCGATCGCCGTCCTGGGCGCCCCGCGTGCGTTGCTGCTGCGGCCGCGGGGCGGGGGCGGCCCGGCGATCCGGCACGACCTGGGCCACGGCGACCTGCTCGTGATGGGAGGCAGTTGCCAGCGCACGTGGGATCATGCCGTGCCCAAGACGGCGCGGCCGGTCGGGCCGCGGATCAGCGTTCAGTTCCGCCCGCGCGGCGTGCGCTGAGCTGGACCGTTCCCGCTTCGGTGGACCTCGCTCGGGCGTACGGGAAGAAGGCCCGGCGGGCGGCCCTGGCCCGGTACGGTCTCGATCGTTTCCTGCGGGACTGGGACGAGGTGCTCGCGCGGGTCACGGACTGAGCTCCGACACCGGGTTTATCCACATGATTGCAAGGAAATGTCTTTCACATGACGGGTAAACCGGAGCTGCCCGGCGAGTCGGGCGAGCCCGGCGAGCCCGGCGAGCCGTTGGACAGGTTCGTGCTGCCGCTCAGCCCGATCGCGCCCCGGCAGGCCCGGGTCCGGCTGGCCGCGGGCCTCGCCGGCACCGGCTTCGCGGCGGAGCTGACCGAGATCGTCGTGCTGCTCGCCAGCGAACTGGTCACCAACGCCGTCGTGCACGGCCGCGGTGAGCCGGTTCTGGAGATCCGGACAACCGACCACCAGGTGTGGGTCGGCGTCCAGGATCCGGACAGCCGCCTCCCGCAGGTGCAGCAGGTCGACACCGACTCGCTCGGCGGGCGGGGTATGCACCTGGTGGCCGAGCTCGCTGAGACCTGGGGCGCCGACGTCATCCCCGGCGACGGGAAGGTCGTCTGGTTCCGGTTGCGTCGGGAGAGCCCCGCCGTCGATGGTTGACCGCCGCCGCTGCGGCCGGGCGCGCCGGGGCTTACCTGACGCCGGGGCTTACCTGACGGCCTCGGGCAGGACGGGGGTGGGCGGGCCGAGAAGGAAGCCCTGGCCGTAGGGGATCGCGGTCTCCCGGGTGGCCTGGAGTTCGGCCGCGGTCTCGATGCCCTCGGCGACCACGCTGCCTCCGATCTCCTTGGCGACGTGCACCAGCCCGGCGGCCACGGCCCGCCGGGCCGGGTCGGTGTCGATGCCCTGGGTCAGGCAGCAGTCCATCTTGATGATCTCCGGTCGCAGCCGGACGAGCTGTTCCAGCCCGGCATAGCCGGTACCCACGTCGTCGGCGGCGATGCGGACGCCGAGCCGGCGCAGGTGCTCGATGTCGCGGTTGATCGCCGGAGTGTCGCCGATCCGTTCGTGCTCGGTGATCTCCACGAGGATGCGTTCGGCATCCTCGTTCATGATCATGTCCACCAGGCCGGCCGAGAGGGTCGTCGCCGAGACGTTAATCGCGAGGATCATGTGCGTCGGCAGCCGGGGCAGCACGGCGAGCGCGCGTCGGACCGCGGCGAGTTCGAGATCGACGTTGAGGCCGACGGAGCCTGCCGCGGTGAACCACTGTGACGGGCTGCGGGCGTAGTCCGAGAACCGGGACAGCGCCTCCACTCCGATGATCTTTCCGTGTTCGAGGTCGAGCACCGGCTGGAAGGCGAGCGCGGGCCCCCCGCCGTCGATCACATGGCTGACGTCGCGCCAGACGCGGCTGCGGACCTCCCACATCCGGTGCAGGTCGGTCACGGAATCGCCGAGGATCTCCGCGATCATCCGCAGGAACCGGCCGTCGCGCGGCCGCAGGTGCGGATGCGGCCCGTGCCCGAGACAGCCGGCCAGGCCGTAGACGATGCCGTCGCTGTCGACCACCGGCACGGCGGCGTAGGCCCCCACGTCGAGTTCGTCGACGACGGGCAGTCGCAGGATGCGCGGATYGGCTCGGGTGTCCGGGATGACGGTGGGAAACTCACCGGACAGGACGCGTCCGAACAGGGCGCTCTCGCGCCGAACGGTGGAGCCCGGGGCCAGCTGGAACGACGCGCCGTCCCCGTTGATGACCTGCACGACGAGGACGTCCGCCTCGATGCGACCGAGCCAGGCAAGATCCATGCCCAGATGGCGGCGCAGTATCCCCAGCAGCTCCACCACCGCCGTCGCCGGCTCGGGAACCTCGGCCTTCGGCCCGAGCACCGAGGCGGGGGTTGGACGGACCGACATCCGTACCACCTCCTCTCCTGGTGTTCCCTCGGGTTTTCCGCGCACACCCTGGTCKGCACCGAGATCTGTTACCGTTTCATGAACGATATCGACCTGTTCATGACCGGCGTCCGCCACTGCCGGGAGATCCATCCACTGTCTCCCGTCTGTCTCCCCTCGCGTCCGTTGTCTCTTCGTGTTGTAGTAGACACGGGATCGGGACGGATGCCTGCTCGGCGAGCGAGGATGCTCGGAGGGGAGGCGGTGTCGCGTGGCGGACATCGTGGTCGGGATCGACGGGTCGACAGATGCCGAGCGCGCGCTGCGGTGGGCCGTGCGCGCGGGGCGTCGTTGTAGCGCGCGGGTGCGTGCCGTGCTCGTCTGGGCCGCGGCCGGCCCGTTCTGCACGCGGGTGAAGCCGCCGCCCGCCACCTCACCGGAGCATCCCCGCTGGACGGCCCAGTGGATGCTGCACGACGTCGTCAACCGGGTCCGCGAGGCCCAGCCCGACGCCTGGATCGTCGAGCGGACCGTGTACGGGAGCCCGGTGGACACGATACTGACCGAGTCGGAGGGCGCGGTCATGCTCGTCCTCGGTGCCCGCGGCCGTGACCGGCCGCGCCGCCTGCCGGCCGGTTCGGTCAGCATGGCGTGCGTGTACGGGGCGTCGGTGCCGGTGGTCGTGGTCCACGGCAGGTCGGCGGAGCCGGCCGAGAGCGGGCCCGTCGTCGTCGGGGTGGACGGGTCCGCCTGCTCGTTGGCCGCGCTGCGGTGGGCCGCCCAGGAGGCGGCGCTGCGCCGGGCGTCGCTGCGCATCATGCACGCCTGGGCGCCGCTGCCACCGGAGTGCGTTGTCCGGCTGGGACTCTGCGGTGCCAGGTCCGCTKGTGCGGTACCCACGGTGGGCGCTGGGGCCGTTCGTGCCGCGCCGGCTGGTGCGGCGTCGGCTGGTGCGGGGCTCGGCGACACGGATCCGGGCGGGACCGGATCCATCCGGACGGACCCGGGCGAAACGGGCTTCGCTCCGGGATTCGCCGGCCGTGGAGTTCGGGGCACGGCATCGGGGGGCACGGTACTCGATGATCGTCCAGGATTTGGTGACCCGGGGTCCGCCGATGCGGCGCTCGGCGGGTCGGCGTTCGGGGGGTCGGCGTTCGGGGGTCCCGCGTTCGGGGGTCCCGCGCTCGATGCGACGGGATCCGGCGGAACGGCCCTCGTCGACGCCGCCCTCGAAGGCGCCGCGCGAGCCGTGCTGGACGAGGCGGTGCGCGTGGGTCTGCCCGAGCCGGGTGATCTCGATGTGCGCACGGACCTGATCCGCGGAGCGGCCGCGTCCAGCCTGCTGCGGGCCGCGGCGGGGGCGCAGCTCCTGGTCATCGGAGCCCGGGGCCGCGGCGGATTCGCCGAGCTGCTGCTGGGCTCCATCAGTTCACAGTGTGTGACACACGCCCAGTGCGCGGTCGCGGTCATCCGCACGCCCGGAAGTACGACGTGTAGTGATTAGTGCGACGTGTGGTGACTCCGCCGCGGCGGACCTTCGACCCGGTGCGAGTCCCTTTCCCTCGGGTCGTGGGCTCTTGGGCCGTGAGCCGCGAGCTTTCGGGTCGTGGGCCGAGATCGAGGGCCCCGGGCGGGGATGCCCGATCGGGCACGTACCGAGCGGGTGGACGGCGGGTCACCGGCGGCGCCACCTGCCGCGCCACCTGCCGCGCCACCTGCGGTGTCGGCTCTCGCGGCCCGCCGAGCGCGGCCCGCGATCCAGCGGTGACGGCGCGGCGGGCAGGTGATCCTCCCGAAACGGCCCGGCTTTCCCTCGTCTTGGGGGAGGATGGGCAGATCGGGGCGTGATGTCCCCGTGAGGTACGGGGGCATCACGGCGCCGGCCGTGGGAGGGGAGCGTCGAGCGACTATGGCGGATCAGTACTATGGCGGTTCCGGTCGGCGCGGCGAACGGTTCGCCCAGGCGCGCTGGCTCGCCGGTCAGGCCCGGCAGGACCGCACCACCTCCTGGTACGTCCCGCTGATGATCACCGTGATCGGCGCCGGTGCGGCGTTCGACGCCTTCGGCCGCGGCGTGGGGCTCCTCTACGCCCTCGGGCTGTCGATCGCCTTCGTCCTGCTGACGTGGACGACGATCCGGCTCATGCCGTCGGTGTCCGACGAGCTGAACGTCAACCGGGTGACAGGCCCGCGCAAGATCATCGCCATGGTGAACACGCCGGTGCGCACCCACGGCGTGTTCCTGCTGGCCGCGGCGTTGCCGATCGCGATCGCCCTGATCAGGACGGTCGGTTTCTTCGTGTTCGGCGGGGCGCTGCTCGTCGGGATCGTGGTCGGCGTAGCGCTGGCCGCGGCCTGGATGTTCGAACGCCGGTAGACCCGCCCGGYGCCGACGAACCTCCTGATTCCGAATGACGAACCTCCTGATTCCGAATTCCGAAGAACCTCCTGCTCTCCTCTCAGAGCGCCCATCCCTGGGCCTGGACATCCCGGTCCGGCGCATCCCCCGCTCGGACCAGGTTCCTGTTCCCGCCAAGCGGGCAGGCCAGCAGGGACACGGTCCGGTGCGCGGTCCGCGATGAGGAGAGTGCGATGACGGTCAGCAAGGCCACGAGGGAACGAACCCGGGCGAGTCAGCTCCCCGAGGACGATGTGGTCGGGATCCTGCTCGCGCAGCATGCCGAGATCCGCGAGCTGTTCGGGAAGGTCAGGACGTCGACGGGCCGACGCCGCCAGGAGACGTTCGACGAGCTGCGGGCGCTGCTCGCGGCCCACGAGACCGGCGAGGAGGTGGTGCTGCGCCCGATCAGCCGGCAGGTGGTGGGGCCCGAGGTGACCGATGCCCGCAACCACGAGGAGAAGGCTGCGAGTCGGGACCTCGCCGACCTCGATCGGATGGAGGCGAGCAGCGTCGAGTTCGGGGCCAAGCTCGCCGCGTTCGAGCACACGGTGCTGGAACACGCCGAGCGCGAGGAGCGGGAGGAGTTCGAGGCGCTGCGCCAGGTCCGTCCCGAATCCGAACTCGTGCGCCTGGGCCGCAGACTGCGGGCCATTCAGGCGATCGCCCCCACCCATCCGCACCCCTCGGTCGCGGGATCCCCCACCGCTCAGCGGGTATTCGGGCCGGTGGTGTYCCTCGTCGACCGGCTGCGCGACGCTCGGCGGCAGACGGCGGCGGCGGGATGACGGCGGCGGGATGACGGCGAGGAGTTCCACCGCCCGGGGGAGCTCCTCGAACGGCGGGCCGGACCCTTCGGAGACCCCGGCGCAACGCCGGTACCGCAACTGGKGAGATCTGCTGCAGGAGTTGCGCGTCGTCCAGACGGGCGTGCAGCTGCTGACCGCCTTCCTGCTCGCCATCCCGTTCCAGCAGCGGTTCACGACGTTGAGCAACGAGCAGAAGTCGCTCTATCTCGTGATCGTGCTGCTGACGGTCAGCGCCACCGGGCTGCTCATCATGCCGGTGAGCCTGCACCGCGCGGTCTTCCGGCGCAAGGAGAAGGAGACGCTGATCCGGGTGGCGAACCGGCTCGCCCAGGTGGGCCTGGCATTGTTCGCCGTGGCCGTCTCCGGGGTCGTCCTGCTCATCTTCGACGTGGTCAGGGGGGCGCCGGCCGGCTGGATCGCCGGGGGCTGCACCTTCGTCGTGCTGGTCGTGCTGTGGGCCRTCGTGCCCGCCGCCATCCGCCTCGCCGCCGGCGGCTGGGCGTCCGGACCGTAGCCGGGTGCCCAGACGGTTCGCAGCGGCTTGCCGTGCGGACAGGTACCCGCTCTTGGCACGGGCTTGACGCTGCCCGTCGCGTGAAACTGGGCGCCATGGCGACGGCGGCATCACCCCGGACCCGGGTGGTCGACGAGCACATGTTCACCGTCGCGCGGGCGCTGGGTCCGACGACGTTCCGGTTGCAACTGTTCACGGCGACTGGCCTGCGGCCGGTGGCTGTCGTGACCCAGCCGGAGCGGGAAGGCTTGTCGCTGATGAACGGCGCCGAGCGCTACGCAGCGGCGGTGTGGATGCGGTACCTCCCGGACGATCCCGAGCCGCCGATCTGGGTCCAGCGCCAGTTCGTCAACAGCACGGCCGACGCCTTCACCCAGGTGCTGTTCACGGTCACCGGCCCACACACGCCGGCGAACCCTCGGTGGCGCAGGCTGACCGACCAGACGCTGGCCGCTCTGGTCGGTGCTCCGGTCGACGCGGACCGCGGCGCCGGCGGGTACGCCAGATCCGCCCGCGCCGCGGCGGGCGGGACTGCTGCTGGTACCACCAGGGCGACTGGCACCGGGTGAACGCGGCCGCCGGGACCGGCGGTGACAGCTGCCCGCTGGGCCGGGCGGCCAGCGCGACGGTCACCGGCGTCGGCCGGGGTCGCCCGGGGAGGTCGAACCACAGCAGGTGCGGCGGCATCCGCGGGGTCCGCGCCCAGTGCGCCAGCCGGTCAAGATCACGGATAGGTGGCCCGCTCTCGATCCGGCTGACCTGGGCCTGCGTCAGGGTGTGCCACCGACCCAGCCGTTCCTGGCTGATGGGCCCGGAGGTGGTGGGGGTGCAGGCGATAGGCCGCGGAGACCCGGCCTATGTGCTGGGCCGCGAAGGCATCACGCATCTGGTCGGTGTGCCAGAACCGCTCCGGCACGCGCGCCGGGCCTGCCGGACACCACCTTCAGTACGGATCCCGCGGTCGTGGCGCGGGTTGCCGAGCGCCTGCGCGCTCCACCCCTGGCACTAACTTCCCACCCCGTGGGGCAACGGACCGCGGCGGACACCGGCCCAGAGCGTTCCGAGGCCGAGCGGACGTCAGCCGAAATTGGATCAGACTGACAGGTGGGCGTTCATGGCGCGGGCCTGTTCACCGAGCTCGGGTAGTTCCACGACGGTGACGCCCGCCTGGGTGAGGAGTTCGTAGCCTTGGCAGTCGGCGACGAAGAGGCTGGGTTCGCGCCAGGCGATGACCACTCGCGGGATCTTTGCTTCCAGGATGAGCTGGGTGCAGGTGCGGGGCCGGGACTTGCGCTGGGAGCAGGGTTCGAGGGTGCTGTAGATCGTCGCGGTGGCGAGCCGAGGGTCGCCCGGGCCGATCTTCGCGAGTGCGGACTCCTCGGCGTGTACCGCGTCGTCGACCTCGCGGGAGAAGCCGAAGGCGATCTCCTGGTTGTTCTTGTCGACGATGACGGCGCCCACGGAGTAGGCGCCGGCGGCGGGTGGGCAGCGGTGGGCGAGTTCGATGGCCCGGGTCATCCAACGGTGATCGTCGAGCTGGGGCATGGAGCGGCTCCTCCTTCCCTGGGGTCCGGTCCCGCAGGGCGGTGGACCGGATGGCCGGTGGCGTGCCGGTGGCCGCAGTGGGTGCAACTGCGTCGCGGGCGTGGCGTCGTCATCCCTGGCCGCCTTCCCCGATCCGTACGCGGCGGGCGGTCAACGCGCGAACCGTAGCACCGTCCGTGTCGATGTCAATGCCTAAAGCTCATTGCAGATAACGCTGCGCGGTATAGCCACCACCTCCAGCAAAGCCCACGCTCGGGAGCGTGGCAGGCCCGGGACGCGTGGCAGCGTGCTGTCCGCTTCCGCTGTGGGGAAGCGTGGTCGCGTCCGACGGCGTGGTG